>NZ_LT594620.1 GCF_900091655.1 Culturomica massiliensis | reverse complement strand
TATATATTTAGTGAAAAATTAGCAAGTGCATGATATAACAAGTCTCCAGAAAGGAGGTGTTCCAGCCACACCTTCCGGTACGGCTACCTTGTTACGACTTAGCCCCAGTTACCAGTATTACCTTAGGCCGATCCTTGCGGTTACGGACTTCAGGTACTCCCGGCTTCCATGGCTTGACGGGCGGTGTGTACAAGGCCCGGGAACGTATTCACCGCGCCATGGCTGATGCGCGATTACTAGCGAATCCAACTTCATGGAGTCGGGTTACAGACTCCAATCCGAACTACGACCGGATTTCGAGATTAGCATCCTGTCACCAGGTAGCGACCCTCTGTACCGGCCATTGTAACACGTGTGTCGCCCTGGGTGTAAGGGCCGTGCTGATTTGACGTCATCCCCCCCTTCCTCTCACCTTACGGTGGCAGTCTCAATAGAGTGCCCAGCATTACCTGATGGCAACTAGTGATAAGGGTTGCGCTCGTTATGGGACTTAACCCGACACCTCACGGCACGAGCTGACGACAACCATGCAGCACCTTGTAATCAGTCCCGAAGGAAAAAACTGTTTCCAGTTTATGCAGAATACATTTAAACCCAGGTAAGGTTCCTCGCGTATCATCGAATTAAACCACATGTTCCTCCGCTTGTGCGGGCCCCCGTCAATTCCTTTGAGTTTCATCGTTGCCGACGTACTCCCCAGGTGGCTCACTTAATTCTTTCGATTAACCCCTAACTCTATATCGCTAAGGGCCGGTGAGCATCGTTTACGGCGTGGACTACCAGGGTATCTAATCCTGTTCGATACCCACGCTCTCGTGCATCAGCGTCAGTTACAGTCTGGTAAGCTGCCTTCGCTATCGGAGTTCTAAGTTATATCTATGCATTTCACCGCTACTTAACTTATTCCGCCTACCTCGTCTGTACTCGAGCTCTACAGTATTAATGGCGAGTCCGGGTGAAGCCCGGATATTTTACCACTAACTTATAGTGCCGCCTACGCACCCTTTAAACCCAATAAATCCGGATAACGCTCGCATCCTCCGTATTACCGCGGCTGCTGGCACGGAGTTAGCCGATGCTTATTCGTAAGTTACAGTCATCGCGCTACACGTAACGCTTATTCTCCACTTACAAAAGAGGTTTACAACCCATAGGGCAGTCTTCCCTCACGCGACTTGGCTGGTTCAGGCTATCGCCCATTGACCAATATTCCTCACTGCTGCCTCCCGTAGGAGTCTGGTCCGTGTCTCAGTACCAGTGTGGGGGACCTTCCTCTCAGAACCCCTACCTATCAAGGACTTGGTGGGCCGTTACCCCGCCAACTATCTAATAGGACGCATGCCCATCCTGTACCTCAGAAGATTTAAATCAAAATAGATGCCTATCATGATTACTATGGGATATTAATCCACGTTTCCATGGGCTATCCCCCTGTACAGGGCAGGTTGCATACGCGTTACTCACCCGTGCGCCGGTCGCCATCAGTCGGTATTGCTACTGACCATGCTGCCCCTCGACTTGCATGTGTTAAGCCTGTCGCTAGCGTTCATCCTGAGCCAGGATCAAACTCTTCATAGTAAAAAAAACTTGTAAAATTATATTCCTTTGCCCAGTTATATCCGTCCGAAATGGTTGATTTCAGGACTCGCACTTGCTTCATTTTGTCACTACAATATGTTAAAGAACTTCTGTCGGTCTTGACCGCTGTTTTTTAGCGGAAAGTGACGGCAAAGATAAGGCGATTCATACAAACTTCCAAATCCTGACCGCTCTTTTTTTTCAAAACTTTTTTCAAGAACTGACTCCCCGATTACCCCGCTGCCATAACCTCTATCTCTCGGAAAGCGGGTGCAAAGATAACGCAATATATAAACCATTTCCAAATTTTTTATACAGTTTTTTGCGGAAAATTTTCTTTTTATTTTTAAGTTATTGATTTACAACACACCCCAAAAACCACCTGAAAACAATCAGGCAAATAAATAACCGGCAAATTTAAATTTCAGACAATCTTTACGACAAGAATATTCTGAATACATAGAAAAATCGGTTTTTTAAACCATCATTCTTTGATTCACGTTCTTCAAATTTTTCCAAATTGTCCTGCTACTAAAATAAACGGTCATTACCAATATTATAAAAAATAAAGCCTTACATCATGACAACTTCTCAGTTCTATTAGAAAGACCGCAGTCAAAAAAGATATCGTTATCGATAGATGTAACCGGTCACGTTACGATAAAGTAACACGACAGGAATATTTTCCGGAATTTCATAAACACCCATCGTTCACAAACACTAAAAAAACAGTATATTTGCGGAAATCAAAAACAACTGATAGCAATAAGTATGGCACAATCACCTTCTATCCCCAAAGGGACAAGAGACTATTCACCGGAAATAATGGTGAAACGGAATTACATATTCGACACGATTAAAAGTGTTTTCAAATTATACGGTTACATGCCTCTGGAAACTCCGGCAATGGAAAATTTATCTACATTGATGGGAAAATACGGAGACGAAGGAGACAAACTATTATTTAAGATATTAAATTCCGGAAATTTCATAGCGGATATTTCTGACGAAACATTACTAGACAGAAACATTCCCCAATTGACCCATAAAATTTCTGAAAAAGGTCTTCGCTACGATCTGACTGTTCCCTTTGCACGATTTGTTGTCCAGCATCAATCGGAAATTGCATTTCCTTTCAAAAGATATCAGATCCAGCCGGTATGGAGAGCCGACAGACCGCAGAAAGGACGTTACCGGGAATTTTATCAATGTGATGTCGATGTAGTAGGGAGCGATTCTTTATTAAATGAGGTCGAATTGGTCCAAATTGTAAATGAAGTATACAAGCGACTGAAAATCAATGTACGACTCTTAATCAACAATCGAAAAATTTTGGCAGGTATCGCCAATATAATCGGTTATCCCGACAAACTCACCGATATTACAGTAGCTATCGATAAAATGGATAAGATCGGGAGAGAAGCTGTCAATCAGGAATTGCGGGAAAGAGGTATCGATGAAGAAGGTATTGCTAAATTGCAACCGATACTGGATCTAAAAGGCAGTAACGAAGAAAAACTGGCACAGCTTCAGACCGTACTGAATGAAAGCGAAACGGGACTGAAAGGAATTGAAGAATTGAGTTTGGTATTCGATTATTTGAAAACATTGAATATTTCCATCGATATCAAGTTAGACCTGACTTTAGCCAGAGGATTGAGTTATTATACAGGAGCCATTTTTGAGGTAAAAGCACTGGATGCTGAAATCGGAAGTATTACGGGAGGCGGACGCTACGATGATTTGACGGGCATATTCGGTTTAAAGAATGTTTCCGGCGTAGGAATCTCTTTCGGGGCAGACCGGATTTTCGACGTTATGAACCAACTCGATTTATTCCCGGCAGACACAAAAGCAACCACACAGATTCTCTTTGTCAACTTCGGAACAAAAGAAGAAAAATTCTGCTTATCCTTGCTCCAGTCCTTACGTCAGCAAGGTATAAATGCAGAATTATATCCGGATGCTGCAAAAATGAAAAAGCAGATGACGTATGCAGATAAAAAGGGAATACCTTTCGTAGCATTGGTCGGCGAAAACGAAATACAATCCGGTACAGTAGCTTTAAAAAATATGCAGACCGGCGAACAAGAAAATGTAAAAGTCGAAGAATTAGCACATAAAATATGTTGATCCATAAAAAAGAACACAGACCTTTAAAAAGTCACGGATACGATTCCCGCTGTCCGTGACCTTGAATATCTTTTCATTCCGCGTTTTATCAATTTTTTAATTACCAATCATCTATTTTTCAATTACTATGATACATTATATATCTCCCGTTCCGCTAACGTTTGAGACGATAGAAAACATTTTAAACAAAGGATATAAATTAGCTTTATCCGAAGAAAGCAAACAATTAATCAATGATTGCAAAGCCTATCTGGATGAAAAAATTGCAAGATCGGAAAAACCGCTATACGGCATCACGACCGGATTCGGCTCACTTTGCAAAATCAGCATTTCTCCGGAAGATCTCAGTCAGTTACAGGCTAATCTGGTCATGTCCCATGCTTGCAGTGTCGGTGAACCCATTCACAAAGACATCATTCGTTTGATGTTATTATTAAAAGCTCATGCATTGTCTTTGGGTAAATCGGGAGTACAACTCGCCACCGTCGAGCGGATCATCGATATGTACAATCACGATGTACTTCCGGTTGTCCGCGAATTGGGATCTTTGGGAGCATCCGGCGATTTGGCTCCTTTGGCCAATTTATTTCTACCGCTTATCAACGAGGGGACTGTTTATTACAAAGGAAAAATTCAGGATGCCAAAGAAGTTAATGAAAAGTTAGGATGGAGCCCGATTGCTTTAGGAGCAAAAGAAGGTCTGGCATTACTTAACGGGACCCAATTTATGAGTTCCCATGCAGTATATGCATTATTGAAAGCTTTCAAAATTGTAA
Organism: Culturomica massiliensis; assembly: GCF_900091655.1. Taxonomy (NCBI): domain Bacteria; kingdom Pseudomonadati; phylum Bacteroidota; class Bacteroidia; order Bacteroidales; family Odoribacteraceae; genus Culturomica; species Culturomica massiliensis. Next base: position 169,300 of record NZ_LT594620.1, on the reverse strand, counting down.
AATATGCCGATATTATCGGAGCGATCTCACTGGATGCTTACGACGGACGTATCGACCCCTTCTTACCGCAAATCCATGAAGCACGTCCTCATCCGGGACAAATTGAAACGGCAAGGAACATCCGGGCATTATTAAAAGATTCTGAATTTCAACAGAAACCCAAAGTACGTGTGCAGGATCCCTACTCTTTCCGCTGTATGCCTCAAGTACACGGCGCCTGTAAAGATACGGTCATGTATGTCGCTTCCGTCGTTGAACGGGAGATAAACTCCGTAACCGACAATCCGACCATATTCGTCGAGGACGATATGATCGTTTCCGGCGGTAATTTCCACGGAGAACCCCTGGCACTGGTACTGGACTTTTTAAGCATTGCACTGGCCGAATTAGGAAGTATTTCAGAACGCCGCACTTACCGCCTGATCTCGGGCGACCGGGGACATTTACCGGAATTTCTGGTAGCTAATCCGGGATTAAATTCCGGATTTATGATCCCGCAATACGCTGCTGCTGCCATCGTCAGCAAAAATAAACAACTTTGTACCCCTTGCTCTGTCGATTCAATTCCTTCCTCCAACGAACAGGAAGACCACGTCAGTATGGGAGGAAACGCAGCGACCAAAACGGTAAAAGTATGTGAAAACGTAGAACGTATCCTGGCTATAGAATTACTGAATGCAGCACAGGCTATCGATTTGCAGCGTCCGGGCAAAACCTCACCCTACCTGGAAGAGTTTTTAAAAGAATTCCGGACCATTGTGCCTTTCAACCAGGAAGACCGGGTTATGTATAAAGATATCGATGCAGCAACCGCATTTTTACAAGAAGGAGAATTCCATACAAACTAAATATTAAACATACATTCAATAAAAACCGTCTGACGATCTTTTCAGACGGTTTTTTCATTTTATATTATACCCATAATCCTCCCTTACAAAAAAAGAATTGCAAATCACAAATCAAAAGTAATTGAACAAATCTGTAAGCCAGTCATGACAAAAATGCCAAAGAAGTCAACGGACTTATAAAAATAATTCCATAACTTTATGGAATTCGTGTCAATTATACATCTATGCAATAAGGAAACAAAAATACAGATCATGAAAACATTACTCACTCTGATTTTTTTATCAGCTTTTTTGGGAAGCTTCGCCCAGGACAAATGGGAAACCTTATGTAAAGAAAAACCGCAAACAGCATTACAAGAAGCCCGGAAATTATTTGAAAAAGCCCGGAAAACCGATAACAGCCCGGAAATGCTTCAGGCTCTTATCATACAAATTCGGTGTCAAACGGCCATTGACAGGGATTCTATGCCCGCACTGATTCAAAAAACAGAAAACATACTACAAAACAGCAACAATCCGGTGGAACAGAGTATCCTCCATTCCTTGTTAGCCGATCTTTACTTGAATTATTACAATTACAACCGTTATCAAATCAATCAACGTACTCCGCTAGCCGATTATATTCCTGAACATATAAATGAATGGAGCCGGAATTTATTCTATGATCAGATCAGCCGGCATGCCCTGGATGCGCTTCAACCCCAAAGCTTATTGGAACAAACGCCGGCAACAGCTTATAAACCCATACTTCTCCTGGGAAAAGATTCCCGCTCATTACGTCCGACATTACTGGACTTTATCGGTTACAGAAGCATCGACCAACTAAAACAACTGGAAAATTCTTCGACAATTTCCCAAACGGCGGTAGACAGTCTGTTGGTAGCCCTACCGTTTTTTTTACAACAGCCGCTCCCCGGTTCACTTTCCGGCTATACACTCAACATATTGAAAATATATCAACGTCTGATTCACGCCGGCATGTCTTCCTCCAATCCGGAAGCTTTACTATGTGCTGAACTAAGCCGATTACATTACATAAAAAACTTATCTTACGAAAATGACAGTCTTTATCTGGAACGATTACAGGAACTAGTTACTCAATACGACAACCAGCCTTTAATAGTCGAGGCTATTGCTCAAATTGCACAAACTAAATTAATTGACCGAAACAACACCGATACTGAAACAGTCTATCCGGAAATAATTGCTCTTTGTCAAAAGTACATCCGGAAATATCCGACTTACGCCCGTATTAATTTACTGAAACAAATTATCCAAACCATTAACCGTCCCAAATTGTCCGTTCAATACAACGACTATATTTACCCGGGCCAATCTTTAGTGTTACAAGCATCTTATTACCGGGCCAAAGAAATACAACTCGATATCTATCGTATAAAAGAAACGACAGAAGCCTATTACAAAACGGGAAACGATTCATCCTCGGTCAACAAACAACTCTTTTTCAGTAAAAAATACACATTACCTTCCCGGTATGTAAAAAGAGATACGACTTTTCGTATTCCCATTTCCCAAAGCGGACTTTATGAAATCGTACTGCGAAGCCCTAACAGTAAAAAAATAGTCAACACATTCATTTGTAATAGCTTATTCACAGTCTCACAAAAAGACAACCAAAAAATAACATTCATCGTCAGAGATCGCATGAGCGGAGCCCCGGTATCCGACGCCCGCATCCGTATTTTCGCCCCTATTTCCGGAAAATACAGAAATTACAGGCAAATCACGGAAATCCGTACAAACAAACAGGGACAAGCCGTTTATAACAGCAGCAAATCACAGATTAACTACGAAGTCATCAATGACCGAAATCCGAATGGTCCTATATCTTCCGAATATTATTACACACCCCAACCCAATAAGGCCAGCTATTATACCGACATTTTTACCGATCGTCCCATATACCGGCCGGGGCAAACAGTCTCATTTTACGGTATTGCCTGGACCCGGACGCCGGACAGTACATATATCGAACCCAACCGGTCGTATGAAGTGACATTATCGGATCCCAACCGGCAAATCATCAACAAATGCACGGTAAAAACCAACGAATGGGGTTCTTTCAACGGCTCATTTACCATTCCACCCCAAACATTAAACGGAGAATTTCGCTTGAATATAGCAGGAAAAGGATATGCCTATATTACCGTGGCTGAATACAAACGTCCACAACTGGAACTCATTCTCCACCCGCAAAAAGATTCCTATGCCTTCGGAGAACAAATCCGACTAACCGGTAAAGTCAAAACCTATTCCGGAGTATCGTTACAGAATATTCCCATCAGTTATGAAATTACGTTACAATCATTCTATCCCCGGCCGAATGCCTCCGAAACCGTTATTACGGGAGAAACACAATCTGATCCGGAAGGTAATTTTTCATTCAGCTTTCAAGCTCAAAAACCGGTATCCTCGTACTATATGAACTCCTATTATTACAATATAAAACTAACAGCAACCGACACCAAAGGGGAAAGCCAGGAAATCATCCAACGTCTTCCGATTCAGGATGCTTTCTATAAATTGACTATACTCGGCAAGACTTACGTCAACAAACAAGACAAAAATCACTTCTATATCCAGGCTGTTAATGCTGCAAACGAAAAAATCTCCCGGACGATTTCATACAGCATAAGTAAATTACAGCCACTGACATCCTTAAAACAATCCTATAATCCGGACAGTGCCCATATAGAGAAAACCTTATATCGAGGGGAATTAAACACCTTAACCGATTCTCTATACGTCGATTTTTCTTCGTGGCAATCAGGAGCCTATATACTTATTGCCCAAGAAAAGACACGTGAAAAAGACACCGTTACAACTAAAAAAATCTTCTATCTTTATTCTGCTCAGGACGCCAAACCTCCTTACCTGACCTACGAATGGCTGGTTAAAAACACATTCACCGCCCGTCCGGGGGAGGATATAGAAATTAACTTCGGTACTTCTGCCCGAAACGTATATTTATTGTATGAGTTATATACCGATAAAGGTCTGATCACACAAAAGCAAACCGTACTTTCCGACACGATCCTGCGTTTAAAGATTCCGTATGAAAAAACTTACGGCAGTAACTTTTGTGTCAATTTATCTTTTGTAAAAGACGATCAATTTTTCAACAACAATGTCCGTATATACAAATCAATAGAAGATAAAAAATTAGACATACACACACAGGTTTTCAGGGATAAGCTGATCCCCGGGCAATCCGAAACCTGGGAATTTTCGATCCGGAATACACAAGGACAAGGAGAAATCGCTGAAATTGCAGCCGTTATGTATGACCTTTCATTGGAAAAATTCAAATTTCATGCCTGGGATTTCCAACCCGACTTTTATTTTCGTACCAATTGTCCGGCATGGGCTTACAAGTCAAATCATAACTCCGTTGCCTGGTTCAGCTTCCCCTATCGCCCGGACAAATATCCGGATTTTGTCTTCGACCGCCTGAATTACTACGGTTATGATTTCCATCCCCTCATAGTATACTCCGTAGAAAATATGCTTGCCGTAAAGCAAGAAGTTTATATTACGGAGTATGCCAGCGACATGGAAGCATCTCCCGCCCCAATCAGGGAAAATTCAGCAAACCTCAAAACCCGGCAAAAAAATGCCGGTCACGGACAACAGGAGGACGCCTCCTCTTCCGGTGATTATACCCGGGAAAATTTTGCAGAAACGGCCTTTTTCTATCCTCACCTGGTCAGCACCGACAGCGGTACGGTAAAACTTCATTTCACCGTACCGGAAACCCTGACCCGCTGGAAATTCATCGCTCTTGCCCACACCAAAGACCTGGCCTACGGTAAGATTGAAAAAGAAATCACGACACAAAAAGAACTTTCTGTCATGCCCAATATTCCACGCTTCTTCCGAAACGGCGACCGGACTGTCCTAAAAGCGACCGTTAATAATCTCAGTTCCGAAACCTTACAGGGAGAAGCGATTCTGGAACTGTTCAATCCAACCGACAATACCGTCGTGCTGCAACGCAAAACCGATTTCCGGACAGAAGCGGGGAAAAGCAGTACCGTCGATTTTGAATTCGCTATTCCACAAAACACCAGTATACTCGGTTGCCGAATAATTGCGCGTACACCTGATTTCAGTGACGGCGAACAACATCTCATACCGGTATTGCCGGACCGCATTCTGTTAACAGATGCACTAGCCTTTTATGCAACAGAAAAAGGCAAACACCGGTTTGAAATGCAACCGGCCTCCAAAACCAAGCAAGACTACCGTTTGACGTTAGAAGTTACGGCAAACCCACTTTGGTATGCAGTACAAGCCCTCCCCCGTTTACAGGAAGCGCAAAACGACAACATCACCGATCTGGCCGCTGCCTTTTATACCAACACAATCGGTCATTCCATTGTAAAATCGAATCCGGCAATTGCCACAGCCTTGAAAACCTGGAAGATGACAGCTTCTTCCAATACGTTATTATCTAAACTGGAACAAAACAGCGAATTGAAATCCATACTCCTTGAAGCAACGCCTTGGGTTTTGGATGCTCAAAACGAAACAGAGCGTATACAGTCTCTCTCTCAACTCTTTGACCTCAATCGCCTAAACGATTTACAGAACCGTTCACTTCAAAAAATGGCCGATTTACAAAACGAAGAAGGTGGCTGGAGTTGGTTTAAAGGAATGCCCGCAAGCCATTTTATGACTTACAATGTCCTGACCATTATGGCCAAAGCCAGCCTTTCGGGACAACGGGAAGCCGGTGAGAAAGAAAAGTTCATGCAAATAAAAGCATTGCGTTATATCGATCAGGAACTGATCAAGAATTTCACTGCACAAGACACAACATTAACCCATAACCGTCTGCTTTACCTCTACACCAGAAGTTTTTATACGGATATTCCTCTGGGAGATGCCCTTTCCATTCATAAATCACTTCTGAAACAATTAAACAGACAATGGCCGGATTTATCCGTTTATGAAAAAGCTTTAGCCGCCATCGTTTTGTCCCGATACGGTCAAAAAGAATACGCAGAACGAATTTTAAGCTCATTAAAAGAATACGCTACACTCCGGCCGGATCAAGGAATGTTTTGGGCCAATAACCGATCCGGCTATTATACCAATTCCGCCATACTCATTCATACCACGATTATGGAAGCTTTTCATGAAATACAGGGAAATACGCCCGATATCGACCTGATGAAACAATGGCTGCTTCGTCAAAAACAAACCCAGAACTGGGGCGACGTCCCCAGTACGGTCGACGCTATATACGCATTGTTATTAACCGGCAAACGACAGCTTGACGAACCGGAACACCTGACAATAGCCGTCGGCAAAAAAGAAGTGAGTATTCCGGAAAACGACAATGTTTTCGGATATATCAAACAAACCTATACAACCGGAGAAATAACTCCCGATATGTCCACTGTGACCCTGGATAAAATACAGGATTCACCGACCTGGGGAGCTTTGTACCTCCAATATTTCGAGCAACTGAAGCAAGTACGGAAAAAGAAAAATACAACACTCCAAATCGATAAAAAACTTTTCATTGAAAAAACAACTGCCAAAGGGAAAGAATTACTCCCCATCGATAAAGAATTACACCTGGGCGACAAGATAATTGTACGCCTGACCGTCACCCTCGACCGGGATATGGAATACCTGCATATAAAAGACCTGCGGGCAGCCTGTTTCGAACCGGTCGAACAAATTTCCGGTAATCAATGGAAATACGGTACCTGTTATTACGAGGAAATTAAAGACGGAATAACTAACTTTTTTATCCATTACCTGGCCAAAGGCAGCTATACTTTTGAATATGCCTTATGGGTCAATCAAGAGGGAACATACCAGGACGGCCTGGCAACCATCCAATGTCTGTATGCACCGGAGTTTGTCTCTCACAGCACTACGACAAATATAAAAGTGAATTAATTCTTCAATTTACCCTACAAAAATGTCCGCAAAACCTGCTGATTTTGCGGACATTTTATTTTTTTGAATACTTACTTATCTATAACCAGACGGAATCCCGAACCATGAATATTCTCGATCCTGACACTTTCGTCATCTTTAAAAAATTTACGTAATTTTGTAATATATACGTCCATACTCCGGGCCGTAAAATAATCATTAGCCCCCCAAATCTCATTCAACGCTTTTTCCCTGGTCAGAAGACCATCCTGGTGTTTGTATAATAATTCTAATAAATGTGCTTCTTTGGGTGTCAATTTAATAACCTGATCCCCGTCCCAGGTAACCGTACGCAATTCCGTATTAAAATCATATCTTCCGATTTGAATAACTTTCAGTCTGTCCTCGCCACTGTCATGCTCACAACGGCTGAGAATTGCTTTTATCTTCAATATCAGCAACTCAGAATCAAAAGGTTTTATGATATAGTCGTCTGCTCCGATCTCATACCCTTGTTTCATATCTTCTTTCAGACTCTTGGCTGTGATATAAACGAAAGGAACGGATGAATCGATTTCCCGTATCTTCTTACCCAAAGTAAAACCGTCCATTTCCGGCATCATTACATCCAGAAGGCAAATGTCAAATCTTTCCTTACGAAACGCTTCCAATCCTTCGTTCCCATTTACACACAGCGTCACTTCATAGTCAGATAACTGAAGATAAGACTTCAACACAGAACCAAAACAAGGATCATCTTCTACCAATAATATCTTTTGTCCCATACAATATTTCCAATAAATTAGTTGGCTAATTTACTATTTAAAATTAAAAAAGCAATATATTACTCTATTCTAAAAATAATCTCGACTAAAGTTCCTTTATTCTTTTTCGAAGTAAGACGCATAGAGCCATTATGCAACTCTACAATCGATTTTGCATAACTCAACCCCAATCCGAAGCCCCTTACATTGTGCAAATTTCCACTCGGTACCCGGTAAAATCGCTTAAATACCTTCCGTTGAGCCTCTTTTGAAATACCGATACCATGGTCCTGTACTCCTATAATCCGCATATCTCCCTCTCTCCGCGTAAAAACCTCTATTTCCGGAGCTCCGGAAGAATATTTGACGGCATTATCCAAAAGATTGGATATGACATTCATCATATGTACCTGATCCACGTAAAGGATAAAATTTTCAACTTTTAACCGACAAGCCAAAGTACCTCCGGCAGTTTGTACCTGTAACATAAAATGCCCCACCGCTTCACGGATCAAATCATTCATATCCGTTTCCACACGATTCAAATGAATTTCCCGACGGTCTAATTTCGCCTGCTGCAATATACGTTCCACGTATTTATTCATCCGCTCGTTCTCGCTTTTAATAATCGAATTGAACTGCAACAACTGTTCCTTATCATTCAAAACTTTTTCTTTAGCAATAGCAGAAGTAGCTAAAGAAATAGTAGCAATAGGGGTTTTAAATTCATGGGTCATATTATTGATAAACTCGCTCTTCATCACAGAAAGTTTCTGTTGCCGCATGATAATGAGTATTGTCACTGCAAATACGATCAATAAACCGAAAACACAAAAACCGGATGCAAAGAACAACCATCCCATATTTTCAATGATAACCGGTTGCACCGATTTAAAACGTATGCCCAGATAATAATCTTTCTTAATGTAATCGTAAGGGAAAAGATCCACATAGTAAAAATTTTCAAGCTCCTTGTCCCTTACCTTATCCAACAAATCTTTTCTGGATAAGATTTCATATGTAAACGGTATACGTATGTTATATCCCCTAAAATAACTGGTAAGCAAACTTTGCAAATCTATACTCTCCAACCTCTTCTGGATTGAAACATTCTGCGGATCCTTTTCTTTGACCAACCGGATCATAAAATCCTTCAACTTCTCGTTTATCACCGAATACAGATTGGGTTCCCGGGTTGTGTCTACAGCCGAATAACCAATAGATTTAATCGTTTGAACAATAAACTCCTGGTTGCTTAACTTACGTACCCCCGAATGCGGTAACGGTATTTTCTGAGGAGCAATATAAGAACGCTCCTGATTCAAACGGTTGATATCCGTATGTAAAAAATCATACAAATAGGTTGAAGACCATCCCCCCATAACATTCCCCCCTGCCGAAGAAGCTATCAATTCATTGTAATTCTGAATTTCCCCCAATTGTTTCTGGACTTCCCGGAGATATTTCAGATAATTGATCTCTTCTACCCGGTTCACAACCCGGTTCAATACATCGTAAACCCGGGAAGAAAAACGAGTCTGCCGTTCCTGAAGAGCATACTTTATCCAAATCCACTGGACAATAACTACAGCAGAAAAAGCCGTAATCATAAACACCAACAACACCCGGATAATAATCTTTTTAATCATATCCTATTACGTATATTTCTTTGATACCGAAGTAAAGTCAAAAGGTAAAATTAATATTATTTTCAATGCAGACAAATTCACGCTCTCAACAACTGAAAAACATTTTCTTAAAAAAGAAAAAGGATGCCCACGAATGAGCATCCTTAAAAACAACTAAGTAATAAAAACGGGAAAACAAAACCACTTTCGTGGTTTATATCTATTGCAATCTTTCAGTCAACAACTGATAGATATTACTTTCTTTATTCTCGATACACATACTTTCAAACAATCTTTTTTGAACATCCGCACTATCTTTCAGCTCATCCCATATCAAAAACAAAGATAATTCCTGGCTCGGATTCATTTCAATCAACTTCTCTATATACTCAAACCGATACCGCTTGAATTTTTCCAAACGCCTCCGGTAACTTGCCAATATAAATTCACCACGACTATTAAGAACTTCCCTCCGTTGCAGATTATGAATCATTTTTTCCAATTCAGCCAAAGGCATATCATACCTTTCTTCCAAAAGCTGTTGTAAAAAAACATATTCTTCCGCCAAATCCGAGCCTGTTACTGAAATCCGACCGATATCAGCCAAACTGCCTTCAATCTGAATTTTCCGATGCGAATCGATTATAAAATCAATCGACCGTCCTTTATCCAAATTCAGCCAGACCCAAGCCGGTACACTCACCCCTTTGCTTTTCAAATCGATTTTCCCATCCACCACATCCTGCTCTGCAATTACAACAGTATCATTTGTCTGCGGCTCGATCATCGCCAATGTGATTTTTCCTTCCAACCCCTCAATCTCTCCCTTTATAACCGTTACATCAGAGTTACAAGCATATAATAATAAACCCGCTATTATCCAAAACACCTCCGACATTCTCATCACACCGTTGTTAAAAATGAACTTCTTCAGGAAAACCCACACAAATATATAAATTAATTAAAAAAAACAAAAGATTTTCCTAAAAAAGATCAATGAATCTGTTGTTTATTCAAAAAATGCAGGATAGCGCCGGAAGGCCGGGGGGCATTCGAACTTACGATTTTCCCTTCCGGATCAACCAGAATAAAACGCGGCACACTGATAATCATGTAATCCTGATTGAATTTCCCATTCTTATCTATAATAGCTTGCATGCCCCCGTATTTTTCTTTCTTTAATGCTCTCTCCCACTCCGACTTCCGATCCGTTCCGTCTATAGATACACACAAGAACTGAATATTCTTTCCTTCATATTCCTTTTCCAACAACTTTATATAAGGTAATTCTTTTTTACACGGCATACACCAACTTGCCCAGACACTGATGTACAGATACTTCCCCCTGAAATCTTTCAACCGGATCGTTTTTCCATTTCCTCCCTCCAAAGTAAAATCAGGCGCCGGCTCTCCCACCAACAATTTCTCCCAACGGCTCACGATATCCTCAATATATTGGATACGTTTGGAATCCTTACACTCGCGCCGGAAAACTTCCAGCAAATGCCCGGCTCCCTCTAACCCATTATTTTCCCACATATACCTGTATACCACTTCCGACAACAAAAAGTCACGGATATCCGGTTTGGTAAAATGAACAAAAATATAATCGGCAATACCACTTGTATAATTCTCTCCGGCATCGTATTGGTTACCCCCTTGAAAATATACATAATTCAACAAGAACTTACGATAATCACGGGTAACAAACAATTCGTCATGATCCAAAGAAAAAGTCGATAAAAAATCACTAAACATTTTTCCCGGATGATAAGATCCGACCTGATTCTGCTGCCGATAAAACGGATATACCAGGATACGCTCTCCTATGGAGTAACGAATTCTCAATTTTTCAATATCCGTAAAAACAGCATCAAAATTCTTAGCTTCAAGCAATGTGGTCTTCTCTTCAATCAAACGTTGCATTTGTTTGACAAAGTCTTCCTCTTCCAAGGCATAATAATCCTTATTGAAGAAAACAGCCATTTCCTGCTCCTTCATATAATTATTGATCCCCCCCAAGCTTCCGCTGAAATTCAAAGATCCGGAAATATTCAACATATTAACATATATCTCCAGGTCTTCACCGGGACTTAAATACAAATCGAGAGAATTCGGTAAGAAAGAGGCATAAACGCCTTTTTGCAACGGTATCGAACCTGCAAAAAAGCCATTCTCATCCAATGGAAAAGAATAAATCGTGTCATCAACCCATACAGAAACAATCGTATCTCCGTTTTCTACCCGGCCACTGACAATAACGGCATTCTTCCGGGCACAGGAAGACAACAATAAAAATATTATTATTGCACCCGCGATAATTTTCATTTAGTTTCCCCTGTTTTTATTATGAACAAATATAAACAAAGAGAAATGTAATCCGTGTTAAAAAAAACCTAATAAAAAATGGCGGCTTCGATAAAAGCCGCCATTTTATTATAATTAAAGTTCAATTACTTAACAATAGCCTGAAAGTCCGGATTCTGGAAGAATTTAGCAAATTCTATATCCGTTTCTGCCAGGTTCTTCATAGAAGAATCTTTTGCACAAGCATCTTTCAGGTTTGACATAACCATATTAGCATCATTCGTTCTGGCTCCGATAACAGCCTTCAGGTAAGAAGCCAATGCAGAATTGTCTTTGCCTTCGTTCAATTTCTTCAATGCTTCGTTGTTATTACCGTTCAGCAAATTAGCCAAAGCAGCATTTACACAGTTGCATTTTCCGAAATAATCAACAGCAGCTTTGTAATCCCCTTTCATGATAGCTACAATACCTTTGTTATAGTTTACTTCATTACCTGCACCGGTTGCCGCACCAAACAAAACTTCTGCCTCTTTCACATTGCCGTTTTTCAATTCAACTGCACCCAAATTGTTTTTCACAATCTTATTATTTGCAGACAAACTGTTTGCTTTGTCGAAATCGGATTTAGCCTGAGCAATTTTACCCATTTCAAAAAGAATCATACCGGCATCGTTGAAACCTCTCCAATCATTCGGGAACTGTGACATTACAGTTTCATAAACAGCCAATTTATCAGCATCGTTATCGAATAAAGTAGCGGCATATAACAATTCTTCAACATCCAATTCTGAAGGATTGGATTTAGCCAGGTCTTTGATCTGTTCGTCAGATTTTCCTACACGCTCTGCATTTACAACAAATTTAGAACGTCTCAATTTCGGAAGAATCTGATCTGCAATTGCAGAGTAAGCAGAAGCAATATTTTTAATTTCTCTTTCTCTCACTTCCGGATCAGAATGCATGGCCAATACACGAAGAATCAACTCTTTGTCACGGATGCTGGAAGCTTCCATAGCCTTTTTGAATCCTTCCCAGTCTTCTGCTACCACATATTTCTTGAAGAAATCCAAATTCTTATATTCATCCATTTTGTTTTTCTTCATATTCTTTTTCAGGAAATTGTCTGAAGCACCCTCACGTTTGTTTGCTAATTTATCATTCCAGTCATAGGATCCGTCCGGAGAAGCATAAGACTGAATTTCAACGTTTTTCAGATTTACATTTTCATCCGCTTTAGCCTCCTTCAGGAATTTCTCCATAGCCAGAATTTCTTCGGATTTCACCTGATTGTTACGAATCTGGGAAGAGTTGATCAGATAATAAATAGCAGCTTCATTCTGTTCCGGAGTAATTCTTTGGAAATTATCTTTACCCAAAACAATAGCCGGATCATTATTTACCAAAGTTGCTGTAGCTACGATACCGTCAGCAATCTTAATCGGATCGAAATCAACCGACTTGGCACCTTTAGAAGCCTGTACCTTCACTACAAGATCTGAAATTCTCATAGCGTCTTCATAAGGCATCTGACCGGTGTAAGAAATTGTTTTACCAGCTTCATAAGGCACAACAACGTTATTTCCCTGAACATTTTCTCCCTGCAAAGTCTGTGAGGCAAAAGCTTTTTCACCACCTTGATATTTCAATACGGGAGTCGCTACTGCCGTAACATTCTTGTTAAAGAATTTAGCAGGAATAGTCACGTCGATTTTTACATCAACCATATTCCCTTTCTCTTCCAATACTTCAGGTGTTACTTTATAACCTAATTCTCCAGCCCTTTTTTTCATTTTATTCAAAGGAGAACAAGAAATAACGACAACCCCTGCCAACATTAAAGTTGCAACTGATCTAAATGTCCTTTTCATAATTGTTCAAAATTTTATACTTAAAAAATCTAATTGGTCCTTGTTTTTCAGAGCAAATGTATAAAAAAATATCAAAATAACCACTCCTTATAAAAAATATTGCAGAATTAACCAATATTCAGTTTATGCTTAATCAATCTTTCTGCAAAAGCGATGGCATTATCCACTCCATCAGGGTCGGAACCACCGGCAGTAGCGAAAAACGGCTGACCGCCGCCGCCGCCTTTTATTTCCTGAGCAGCCTCCCGGACAATCTGGCCGGCATGTAAACCATATTCTTTAACCAAAGCATCGCTGATCATGACCGTCAAGTGAGGTTTACCTCCGTAAACACCTCCCAGTACCAGAACGACTTTGTCATATTCTCCTTTCAACTGGAAGGCCAGATCTTTTACCTTAGCCTGCGGAAGTTCCGTCGTTTCGAATATCAGATTGATATCCCGGATAACGATCCGCTCATTCTTCAACCGCTCTTTTACCAACTTCAGGCTTTCGGCTTCAAATCGTTCGATATCTTTCTTCAAACCTTCATTTTCCTCCAAAAGTGCCGTGACATTTTCCATCACCCCTTTATTGGATTTAAACAACTTCTCGACATCCTTCATTAAGTCGAAATAATTGACGATATATTCCTCGGCCTTATCTGCCGTTATCGCTTCAATACGTCTTACGCCGGCAGAAACGGAACTCTCACTGAGTATCCGGAAAAAACCGATTTGCCCCGTCGCAGGCACATGCGTACCTCCACATAATTCTATCGAATCTCCAAATTTGATAACCCTTACCAAATCTCCGTACTTTTCTCCGAAAATGGCAATAGCTCCCATTCTCTGCGCTTCACTCATAGCAACAGCCCGACGTTCCTCCAAAGGCAAATTCTGACGAATCAAACGATTCACGATCGCAGCAACTTCCCGCAACTCTTCATCGGTGACTTTCTGAAAATGAGAAAAGTCGAATCGTAAATGCTCATCACTGACATACGATCCCTTCTGTTCAACATGCTTACCCAATACCTGCCGCAACGCATAATCCAAAAGGTGGGTTGCCGTATGATTATTGGCAATCAATACCCGCCGGTGTAAATCAACCTTGGCAAAAAATACCTGAGTCAGATCCATAGGCAGTTGCTCCACGATATGTATCGTCAAACCATTTTCTTTCCGGGTATCAATGACCCGGATTTTTTCCTCCTCCCCAGTCAACCAGCCACTATCACCGACCTGTCCTCCGGCTTCTCCATAAAACGGGGTCAGATTAAAAACAAGATGATACTGTGTTTTTCCTTTGGTCACCACCCGGCGATAACGGGCTATACGTACTTCAATTTCCGTATTGTCATATCCGACGAACTCCTGCTCATCGTCATTGAGCAACTCCACCCAATCATCCGTATCTACAGCAGAAGCCGAACGGGAACGTTCTTTCTGTGCTTCTAATTCTGCCTTAAACTCCCGACGGTTTACAACCAGACCCTGTTCCCGCAAAATCAATTCGGTAAGATCCAAAGGAAAACCATAGGTATCATATAATTCGAAAGCTACATTTCCCGGTACTGTCACAAAATCTTCCTCTTTCGTCTTGGCTATAATACGATCCAGCAGCTTAATGCCCTTATCCAACGTTCTTAAAAAAGCATTTTCTTCCTCCCGAATAACCTTCTCGATCAACTGTTGCTGAGAAACCAATTCAGGATAATGCTGTCCCATCACTTCAATCAGAACCGGAACAAACCGATACATAAAGGCATCTCTCTGATTCAGATAAGTATAAGCATACCGGACAGCACGCCTTAATATACGGCGAATCACATACCCCGCTTTCACATTGGACGGTAATTGACCGTCTGTTATCGAGAAAGCAATGGTCCGCAAATGATCCGCGATCACACGCATTGCGATGTCGGACTCCTCTGACGCTCCGTATTTTATCCCGCTGAACTCTGCAATTTTACCTATTATCGGAGTAAAAACATCCGTATCGTAATTGGATGTCTTCCCTTGTACAGCCATACATAAACGCTCGAATCCCATACCGGTATCCACATTGGTATGCGGTAAATTTTCCAGACTTCCGTCCGCTTTACGATTGAACTGCATAAACACCAGGTTCCAGATCTCTATCACCAATGGATTATCCTTATTAACCAGTTCCCGTCCAGGTTTTATCTTCCGTTCCGCATCCGAACGTAAATCGATATGCAATTCGGAACACGGACCGCACGGTCCCATATCTCCCATTTCCCAGAAATTATCCTTCTTGTTTCCAAATAATATCCGGTCCTCCGGTAAATAATTCAACCAATACTCCCGGGCTTCCATATCCGGCTCCAGATTGTCTTCCTTATCACCTCCGAAAACAGTTGCATACAACCTGTCTTTATCCAACTTCATTACATCCGTCAGAAACTCCCATGCATAGGCAATAGCCTCCTTTTTGAAATAATCTCCAAACGACCAGTTACCTAACATCTCAAACATGGTATGATGATACGTATCATGTCCTACTTCCTCCAAATCGTTATGCTTTCCGGAGACCCTCAAACACTTTTGCGAATCCGCAACACGTTTATATTTCATACTCACATTACCTAAAATAATGTCTTTAAACTGATTCATCCCGGCATTTGTAAACATCAATGTGGGATCATCTTTGATCACCATCGGTGCCGATGGCACTATCGTATGTGATTTACTCTCAAAAAAATCGAGAAATTTCTGCCTGATTTCTGCCGACTTCATATTTATATGTTATTGTGTTTATATACTTTAAAAATAGTTTACAGCTTACAAGAGACAGCTGTATCAAGGTTGCAAAATTAGATTATTTCTTTAACTTTGCATCGGAAAACTTTAATTTTATATATACAAATGCGAAAAACAGGATATCGCTTTAACCCCGAGACACTGTCATACGATAAAATAGAAACCACTTTGCGAAAGCAATTCTGGATTCTTACCAAAAAGTTATTCTCCACCGTGTCTCTGGCTATCGTCATTTTCTTCATTGTTTCTGCATTTGTGGATTCCCCGAAAGAAAAAGCTTTAAAACGTGAAAATGAGGAAATCCTGGCTCAATATCATCTGTTAAGCAATGAAGTTGAGAAACTGGACGGAATACTGAAAAATCTGGAAGAAAGAGACGACAATATTTACCGGGTTATCTTCGAAACCGAACCGATAGACGCCTCAATACGAAGAGCCGGATCGGGGGGTGTTAACAAATACGAGCATTTAAAACATCTGGATAATGCCGAATTAATTATCAGTACCACCAAAAAACTGGATGAACTTTCCAAAGCCCTCTACATACAAAGTAAATCTTACGATGATGTCGAAGAGCTGGCAAAAAATAAAATTGAAATGATAGCTTCAATCCCGGCCATTATTCCAATATCGATGAAAGATCCCCGGGTACGTATATCTTCTGCGTTCGGGAATCGCGTACATCCATTCTATAAAACGATAAAATTTCATGCCGGAATGGACTTTGCCGGAGCAGTCGGGACACCCATCCATGCTACAGGAAACGGAAAAGTAATTTCTGCTGAAATCCGCCAGGGATATGGAAAATGTATCGTTATCGACCACGGTTTCAGTTATACGACACTGTACGGCCATCTGAACGGATACAATGTAAAAGTCGGACAAAAAGTAAAACGCGGAGATATCATTGCCTTTATCGGAAACACCGGAGGTCTTTCTACCGGTCCCCATTTACATTACGAAGTGAGAAAAAACAACGTACCGATGGACCCGATCAATTATTACTTTAATGATCTTACCCCGGACGAATACGATGAATTGGTAAATATCGCCAACAACACAGGTCAAAGTATGGATTAAAGGAGAAAAAGGTATTCCGGAGATTTCAGCCCCGAATACCTCAATTTTTCTTCGATTTTTGATAGAAAATCATGGAACCGGAAAAACAATCTTTAAAAGTATATTATTCAATCGGAGAAGTAGCCGATATGTTTCAGGTCAACACATCCCTTATCCGTTTTTGGGAAAAGGAATTCGATATCATCAAACCCCACAAAAACAAAAAAGGGAACCGCCAGTTTACAAAAGCCGACATTGACAATTTTCACCTGATCTACCATTTGGTAAAGGAAAAAGGTATGACCCTAAAAGGGGCCCAAATGAAATTAAGCGAACAGAAAGCTGAAACAGAAGCCAATTTTGAAGTTGTCAAACGTCTCCAAGCCATCAAAGAGGAATTGATCCTTATCAAAGAGCAACTGCCTTAATCTAGTTCTGATTTTTTTTACAAATCAATATACATCGGCCCGGTACTCATGTCTTACGGACAAAATACCGGGCCGTAATGAAATTATATAAAATCCGAATAAATACCTCATATTTCTAACCCTTGCAAATTAAAAATACACGAAATGACCTATGTAAAAGACATCACCGCTCTAATTGAAGCATTTGCACCGCTTAGTTTGCAGGAAGATTACGATAATGCCGGATTAATCTGTGGAGACCCCGGCAATGAGGTATCTTCTGCATTGCTTTGTACCGATATAACCGAGGCCGTTATCGATGAAGCCATCGCCGGACATCATAATCTGATCATTTCCCACCATCCGCTCACCCTGCAAGGCGTGAAAAATCTTGTCCCCGACAATTATATCAAACGATGTTTGTTAAAAGCAATCCGCAATGACCTGAACCTGTATGCAGCACACACGAATATGGACGCCGTCATCAAGGGGGTCAGCGGGAAAATGGCGGAAAAACTGGGATTAACCGACCAAACCGTATTACAGACAAACGGACGCCTATTCAGCCTGACCTTCTTTACCCCGGAAAAAGAAGCCGAAAAGATAAGAACGGCAGTTCTGGAAGCCGGCGGCGGACACATCGGCAAGTATAGCCATTGCTCTTTTAACAACAGAGGACTGGGGACATTTTTACCCCAGGAAGGTACACACCCTTATTGCGGTGAAAAAGGACACCTGCACACAGAAGCTGAAATCCGGACAGAGATCACCGTCCCGGAATACCTGCTCCCTTCTTGCATACAAGCTCTAAAATCAGTTCATCCTTATGAAGAACCGGTTTGGAATACCGTTTGCATCGATAATGTAAATCCCTCTACCGGTTTCGGTATTGTCGGCTATCTTCCGGAAGAAACAGAAACCCGTGTTTTCCTGCAACAGTTGAAACAACTTTTCGGGTGTGGAACGATCCGCCATACCGGAATCTGTTGTCCTACTGTCAAAAAAATTGCCGTCTGCGGAGGTTCAGGAGCCTTCCTGATACGCCATGCCATTCAAAGTAAAGCTGACATTTACATCACCGGCGATATCAAATACCACGACTTTTTTCAAGCCGAAAACCGGATTATTTTAGCCGATATCGGGCATTATGAAAGTGAACAGTATACAAAAGAGATTTTTTATGAGCTACTTACAAAAAAAATACCTAAATTTGCGGTTCAGTTTTCTAAGGTGAATACAAATCCGATAAATTATTTATAATATATGGCAAGCAATAACAATGAAAAACTACAGGAACTGACAATAGAAGAAAAACTGCAGCACCTGTACGAACTACAACGCATCGATACCGAAGTCGATAAAATCAGAACTTTAAGGGGAGAACTTCCATTGGAAGTACAGGACCTGGAAGACGAACTGGCCGGTTTGGAAACTCGTCTGGAAAACCTGAGAACGGAAATCGGAGAAGCAGATAAAAGTGTCGCACAGAAAAAAATCGAGATTTCTAAATCCGAAGAACTGATAAAAAAATATAGTGAGCAGTTGGATAACGTGCGGAACAACCGGGAATACGATGCTTTAAGTAAAGAAGTCGAATTCCAGAAGCTGGAAATCGAATTACAGCAGAAACGCATCCGCGAAGCTCAAAAAGCAAAATCTGAAAAAGAAGAAGCCCTTGAAATAGCTTCCCGCCAATATGAAGAGAAAAAAGCCGATTTAGAAGCCAAAAAGGCCGAATTGGAGGATATTATTGCTGAAACTCATAAAGACGAAGAAGAATTAATCAAAAAATCAGAACAATTATCCCATAATATTGAAGAACGTCTGCTTACAGCATACAAACGCATTCGTTCCAATGCCCGTAACGGGCTGGCTGTCGTCACGGTCGACCGTGATGCCTGTGGTGGTTGTTTCAATAATATACCGCCGCAACGGCAATTGGATATCCGTTCCCGCAAGAAAATTATCGTCTGTGAATATTGCGGTCGTATCCTTATCGACAAATACATCTGCGACTATGACGGAAGCCAGCAGAAAGCAGACCTCGAAACAGCCATGGAGGCCCAAAAGAAAAAAGGAAGAAGAACTAAAAAATCAGAAGAATAAAATAAAGGCTGCGTGAAAAGCAGCCTTTTTTGAATTCAGAAATTTAAAGACAGACTGATTTAGAGGATATCTCCGTACTTTTAAATTTCCGAATTTCCGAATCTTTATACTAAAACTATGATTGCTACGAATTACAATCCGAAAGAAAGTGAAGAGAAATGGTATCAGTATTGGATGGAAAACAAATTTTTCCATTCGGAAGTAGATAAAAGCAGAACACCTTACTGCATAGTCATTCCCCCTCCTAACGTCACCGGAGTACTTCATATGGGGCATATGCTCAATAATACGATTCAGGACGCATTGATCCGCCGTGCCCGCCTGCAAGGAAAAAATGCCTGCTGGGTGCCGGGAACCGACCACGCCTCTATTGCAACGGAAGCCAAAGTCGTAACAAAACTACAAAGTGAAGGTATCCGGAAAACAGACTTAACCCGTGAAGAATTCCTGAAACACGCCTGGGCATGGACAGAGAAACACGGGGGCATCATCCTGAAACAATTGCGTAAATTAGGTGCTTCCTGCGATTGGGAACGTACTGCGTTCACAATGGATGAATTACGCAGTGAAAGCGTTATCAAAGTTTTTGTAGACCTTTTTAACAAAAATCTCATTTACCGGGGAGTACGCATGGTAAATTGGGATCCGAAAGCCCTCACAGCTTTATCGGACGAAGAAGTCATATACAAAGAAGAACACGGTAAACTGTATTACCTGCGTTATAAAATCGAAGGAGAAAACGGTTATGCCGTTGTCGCTACGACACGCCCGGAAACCATCATGGGAGATACCGCCATGTGTATCAACCCCAATGACCCGAAAAACCGGCATCTGAAAGGTAAAAAGGTGATCGTTCCTTTGGTAAACCGGGTCATTCCTGTTATCGAAGACGAATATGTAGACATCGAATTCGGTACCGGCTGCCTGAAAGTGACGCCGGCCCATGATGTCAATGATTATATGCTGGGTGAAAAATACAATCTCCCGGCTATCGACATCTTCAATGATAACGGTACAATCAGTGAAGCCGCCGGACTATACGTCGGCATGGACCGTTTCGATGTCCGGAAACAAATCGAAAAGGATTTGCAAACCGCCGGATTACTTGAAAAAACAGAAGCCTATACCAATAAGGTAGGTTATTCGGAACGCACCAACGTGCCTATTGAACCTAAGTTGTCTATGCAGTGGTTTCTGAAAATGGAACACCTGGCACAAATCGCATTGGAACCGGTTATGAACGACGACATCCGTTTTTACCCGGCCAAATTCAAAAACACATACCGCCATTGGATGGAAAACATCAAAGACTGGTGTATCAGCCGTCAACTGTGGTGGGGACACCGGATTCCGGCCTGGTATTTACCGGAAGGCGGATATGTCGTAGCTGCGACAGAAGATGAAGCGCTGGAACTAGCCCGAGTAAAAAGCGGCAAAGCCGACCTGTCGCTGTCAGACCTGCGACAGGACGAAGATTGCCTGGATACCTGGTTCTCCTCCTGGCTGTGGCCGATTTCCCTGTTCGACGGAATCAATCATCCGGATAATGAAGAACTCAACTATTATTACCCGACAAGCGATCTGGTAACCGCACCGGATATTATTTTCTTCTGGGTGGCACGTATGATCATGGCCGGTTACGAATACAAAGGCACTATGCCTTTCAAAAACGTATATTTCACAGGTATCGTACGCGATAAACTAGGACGTAAAATGTCTAAATCGCTGGGGAATTCTCCCGACCCACTGGACCTGATCGATAAATACGGTGCTGACGGTGTCCGGGTGGGCATGTTACTGTGCGCCCCCGCCGGAGGCGATCTGCTGTTTGATGAAAGTCTGCCGGAACAAGGACGTAACTTCACCACGAAAATGTGGAATGCTTTCAAATTGGTAAAAACATGGGAAATCGCTGACATCGCCCAACCGCAACATTCGGCTCTGGCATTGACCTGGTTTGAAAATGTCATCAATAAAGCTAAAGAAACCCTGAACACCCAATTCGAACAATACCGCATTTCGGAAGCATTGATGACCGTATACACTACTTTCCGGGACGAATTTTCTTCCTGGTTGCTGGAAATCATCAAACCGGCTTACGGACAGCCTATCGACCGGAAAACATACGAAAAGACCCTTGATCTGTTCGCAGAGCTTTTACAATTGCTTCATCCGTTTATGCCGTTCATTACGGAAGAAATCTGGCAAAACCTGAAAGAACGTAAAACAGGTGAAAGTATTATGGTATCCGTTATCAACAATGACACTCCTTACGATGAGAATCTGCTGAAAGAATTTGAATTCGTAAAAGAAATAATTGTCGGTATACGGAATATCCGGAAACAAAATAACATCGCTTTCAAAGACAGACTGGAACTGAAAGTAAAGAAAAATGACCGTTATCCGGCAGCTTTTGCCAGCATTGTCGAAAAAATGGGTAATATCTCTGCAACCGAAACGGTAACCGAAGCAGTTAAAGGTGCGTGGAGCTTTATCGTTGATACGGTAGAATACTTTATCCCGGGCACCGGCAACGTTGATACCGCAGAAGTTAAAGCCAAACTGGAAGAAGAACTGAAATACACCCGGGGATTCCTAAAGTCAGTAATAGCAAAACTCAGTAACGAACGCTTCGTCAGTGGTGCTCCCGAACAGGTTGTCGCTAATGAACGTAAGAAACAAGCCGACGCTGAAGCTAAAATAGCTGCCATTGAAACCCAGTTGGCTGAACTGAAATAAAAAAGTCATATATTTAAATAAATGCCGGATTCATTGAATTCCGGCATTTTTATTTCCCAATAATCCTTGCTCCAGATAGACAAAATCACTACTTTGTAAACCCGTAAAACAACCCTTTAATACCATGAAAACAGGACTTATATTTCCGTTGCTTTATGTGTTTTGTCTGACAGCTTGCCGTTCCGGGAATTCAAACTCTGCCACGCAAACGACAGCAGACTCATTACCGGTCGTTCAGAAAAACGTCATTCCGCTTAAATATTACGGACATCTCTATTGCCCGGTAATAATCAATGATTCTGTCAGAGGAAATTTTATATTCGATACCGGAGCCGATAATTTATACGTAGACAGCCTGTTTTTGGCCCGGTCTCCTCTCCCGCAGCAACAAACCGACATGGCTATGTTACCGGGAGTCGGTTCTTCCTTTCAAAAAGTAAAACTAATCCGGGATAAATACAACTGTCAATACGGTCCGCTGACACTGACACCTCCATATACCGTCACCATAAACCTGAAACCGATCCTGGGAAAATATGCGGACGGGATTATCGGAATGAACTTTCTGAAAGACTCGGTCTTTTCCATCGATTACATAAAAGAAAAAATCCATTTACTGGATCCGAAAGAATTTTCGGCTGAAGGATATGAAAAGCTTCCCATATCCATCCGCAAAAACCGGATATATATACAAGCTGCAATACAGGTAACGCCTGACAAAAAAATCAAAGGAGAATTCCTGCTGGACTTAGGCAACGGCGGAAGTATTGATCTGACAAGCCACTGTGCCCGGGAAAACAAACTGGCACAAATCCTGCCCGAAAAAATAAAAACATATACCAACTGGGGAGGGATCGGAGGAGCTTCCTCTTCATACACCTTCCGGGCAGACACCTTCTATATCGGTAATCAAAAAATAATCAAACCCATTGCATATTATTCCAACGATACGCGGGGCGCATTATCCTCCAAAAACTACATCGGGCTCATCGGCAACAATATTTTAAATCGTTTTGACCTCATTGTAAACATTCCGGACAGTAGCCTTTACCTACGTCCCAATAAAAATTTTACCCTTCCATACAACCAAACCAGCACAGGCTTCAGCTATGTAGACCGGACAGATATTTGCAACGGATGGATCGTCAGAGCTCTTTATGAAGGATTACCCGCAGAAAAAGCCGGATTGCAAATTAACGATATCATCATAAAAATCAACAATAAGCCGACCAAAGACCTCTCCATCGACGAGCAGGAAAAACTTTTTAAAAACCTGGGCAGTCCTTATACCCTCACCGTAGAACGCGGCAAACAGCTCCTTGAACTCACTCTCGAAAAAGTAAATCCTAATCGTTAATAACAGACTTCGATGCTATATTTAAAAATGCCCGTCGTATTAACCGACAGGCATTTTTAAATATAAGCCATATCAAAACCGATCCCGATACGAAATCATTTCAAGGCACGTTCAATAACTTCAATCAGCTTTTGAAAAGACTCCTCACTATAACCTTGCTCAGCCAGAATAATTTTCCCATCCCGGTCAATCAGAAAATTACGGGGAATTGTAGCCGTAGCAAATAAAGAATAAATTTTCCGATCCGTATCCATACCCATCGGAAACCGATATCCGGTTTGCTTGCGGAAAGCCTCTATCTTGTCATAGGAATCCTGACGGGAAATCGGCAGAAAAACAAAATCTTTTCCCCTAAAACGATCGATAATATCTTTCTGTACCCTGGCCAGTTCCTGACGGCAAGGAGGACACCAGGTTGCCCAAAAGTTCAGCAACACCACCTTCCCCTTCAAATCCTTACTATCGATCACCGAACCGTCAAACATTTTCACCTTGAATTCGGGCATCTTCTGCCCCACCTTTACCAATGTCTCTCCGGCCTGCGCCTGTACATACGAATAAGCAGAAAGCAATAAAAATACAAATAACAATTTCTTCATATCCCATAATTATTAAAAATGACCAACTCCACAACGATTAATTCATGCCAAAAATAAAAATATTATGGAATTATTTTACCAATTTTGCATGAAAAGGAAACGGCGAAGAATTTTAAAATTTGTATAGTATTTATTTATAAGCCGGTATCCTTATATTTGATCTAAAAATCGAAAAAGTGAAAACAAGCGGTAAAAACAACACGATGAAATACGGGCTGAACGATAAACCCGGAGCATTTCCAATGCTAATGTACGGACTGCAATGGTGGATCGTTTCGATTCCCTGTGTCGTTATTATGGGAATTATCGTCGCACAACTTCACTTTTCGGAAGCTGACGGACAGATTTTTTACATGCAGAAACTATTCGGAGTCATGGGAATTGCAATGACAGCCCAGGTACTGTGGGGCCACCGCCTACCGGTAATCATCGGACCGGCCTCCGTTCTCCTGATAGGTATTCTGGCAGCCATTTCCGTAGGTACAAATGCCATTTACACATCCATTTTGATTTGTGGAGCGATCATTGCTCTACTGGCATTCGGAGGATGGTTATCGAAATTACAGGCCCTTTTTACCCCGCGTATCATTATTGTCATTCTATGCCTGATAGCTTTTACTCTCGCTCCGGTGATACTGCAACTTTTGTTCGGAAAATCCGGACACGCCCTGTTCCACCTCTTTTTTGCTTTGATATTGGCATTCGGCATGATTATCGCCAACAAAATATTAAAAGGAATCTGGAAATCCACCGTCGTATTATTCGGAATCATTGCAGGTACGCTGATATATTACAGTATAGAAGACTTACCCCTTTTCCCGGCACCGGCAAACTTAACGGAAGAAAATTTTTCTATATGGCTCGGATCGCTGGATTTTAATGCCGGTGCTATACTTTCTTTTTTCTTCTGCTTCATCGCACTTACCGTAAACGAACTGGGTTCGATTCAAGCCGTAGGACAAATGCTGGAAGCCGACGGGATGAAAAAACGTACCGACAGAGGGGTTGCTCTGACAGGATTGTCCAATATGCTATCGGGCGCCTTGGGGATCATCGGTCCGGTCGACTATTCCATGAGTCCCGGTATCATTGCTGCCACCGGCTGCGCTTCCCGGTATACCCTGATACCTGCAGGCCTGGGGTTACTCGCCTGCGCATTCTTCCCGGGATTTATTCAGATACTCAATTGTATTCCGCCTACCGTCATGGGAATCATCCTACTGTACCTTATGTCGTCTCAATTATCGGCAGGTATGCAAATGTTGAACCGTAACAATGCCGTATCGGATTTCAATAGCGGTATCATTATCGGATTTCCCCTTATGGTAGCTTTGTTATTGTCATTCGCACCACACCAGGCAATTGAACAAATCCCGGCCTTTATACGCCCCATTGTCGGAAACGGATTCGTCATGGGAGTAATTTTCGTCCTGCTACTGGAACATTTGGTCTTTCCACATAAAAAAAACAAAATACAAGCCTAACTTATAACAATTTCCAAAGACATTGCTCCAGATCGACACAACCGTTTTTCTTAAAAACGATTCCTTCTGCCTCCAGTAGCTGACGTTGTTCCGGCCAATGCGGGACAATCCTTCCCTGACTGTTTACGACCCGGTGACAAGGCAAATAAAACGCCGTCGGCGCTAAAGCCATCGCCTGTCCTACCATTCGGGCATGTTGCGGGAAACCGGCCAAACGAGCCAGCAAGCCATAAGTACAAACACGCCCATAAGGAATCCGGGCAACAATATCATATACTTCTGCATTCAATTTCTCCCGGCTGACACGCATCTCTATATTTTTTATTTTTTCAAAATTAAAAATAAAATTCAAACAAACGATGAGTATATTTGTCCCGAAGCAAACAAAGAAAGCAAATAAGTAAAATCAATCGTAAACCAGAAACATTATTCCCAATTTAAAATTTACAATCTAAAATTCAAAATCTTTCCTATGGAATCTACCTACTTCTATGAAGGTCCGATCGGACAATATTGTCTTTGTGAAACAGACGGAAAATTAACCAGACTATGGTTGGGTAACCGTATTTCAATGGCAACTCCCGGTAAGAACATCGAAGAAACCCCTCTCT
Source organism: Culturomica massiliensis (assembly GCF_900091655.1). Taxonomy (NCBI): domain Bacteria; kingdom Pseudomonadati; phylum Bacteroidota; class Bacteroidia; order Bacteroidales; family Odoribacteraceae; genus Culturomica; species Culturomica massiliensis. The sequence goes on along the minus strand of NZ_LT594620.1, from coordinate 142,842 downwards.
TACGGGAAGCCCATAAACAATTAAACGCCTATTTCAACCGGGAACTTCAAACGTTCGACCTGCCTCTTTTTCCCCAGGGAACCGACTTTCAATTAAAAGTATGGAATCTGCTTCGGGATATTCCCTACGGCACAACCATCACCTATGGCGAGTTGGCCCGTCGTACAGGAGATCCGAAAGCCTGTAGAGCCGTAGGATCGGCTAACGGGCACAACCCTTTACCGATTTTTATTCCCTGCCACCGGATTATGGGAGCCGGAGGTAAACTTACAGGCTACACCGGAGGTCTGGATATAAAAATCAAATTATTGCAAATCGAAAGAATATATTTAGGATAAACCCGGTATTCCCGATGATTCAAATTACAATCTGTCGTCCCGGTAAAACCGGTATCCTTAGCCGAAAATGTAACAATAATGCAACAAACTTTCAGGAAATAACAGCAAACAGTAATGTATCTTCGTAAAACAAAATACGACCGGATGATTCGGTCATGTCGCAAAAACCATCCGGGTCGTATCGTAATTATCTCCAAGTCACTTGAGTTCCTGCAAAGCCTTTAACGCAACTTCATCGTCCGGGGTAACCTGAAGTACTTTTTCAAAATATTCCTTCGCAGCCGGCAGGTCTTCGTGAATATAATTATAATAAGCCAGATACTTATAACTTTCAACCAACTCTCCGGCATAACGTTGAGGATTACTTTGAGTTATCTCTATAATCTTTTCGTAATAAGGTTTAGCTAAACCTTGTGTAGATTCAGGATCCAATTGTGAATTGGTTCTGGCCCGCCAGAAATAACCGACATAGCTGGAAGGAACAGCCTCTGTCAACAAGGTAAACACAGAATCGGCCAAATGCAACTCCCTTTGGCGTGTTTCCGGAATAGAATCCGCATTCCCCAAACTATAATAACATTTCCCGAACTTCAACAACTCTTCGGCAGACAATTGTTTTTCCTCCCTGAAATACTGTTCATAATTCTGCAAAGCATTCGCATAATCCTTCATCTTCATTTGTAAATCGGCCATTTCCAAATATAGCGTATTCTTTTCCTTATCGACAGCCAACGCTTTCTGATATTGCTTCAAAGCATTTGCATAATCCATGATTCCGGCCAGACCTTTAGCATAACAAACATAGTCCTGAGCAATCAAATCCTCCGGAGATGTCGTTTCAACAAACTTACGTATCCACTCTACCCCTTCTTCTCCCGGTTTAGTCTCTGCATAAATATAAGCCTGTAACCGTCTCCCGACGATATTATCCGGCTCTGCGGCAACAACAGTCTCCAATACAGGTAATGCCTCCGCATACTGTTCATTAAAATACAAACAACTGGCGTAATGCAACATGTGCTCTGTTGTCTGTAAGCCGGTATTCATATATCGGGCATACGCCTTTACAGCCTTCCCATAATCCCCGGCCATCCGGTGAAGCTCTCCTTTACAATAATAACTCCCCGGAAAATCCGGAAAATTTTCAATCGCTTTATTTACGGAAGCCAATGCCGAAGCTTTGTTCGTCGGACCATAAACAGCTGCCTGCTTCAAATAAGCAGGAATACAGGAAGCATCGTAGTAAATAGCCATATCGTAACACGTACAAGCTTCGCCGGGCTGTTTTTCCTGTATCAGCATATCCCCCTCGACCAGATAGATTTCCGGATTTGTTGCATCGTATTTTTTGGCCTTTTCTATTGCAGTCTTTACGGCATTCTCGTCGCGGACATATAAATAAGCCCGGGCAATAGCCAATTCCACGGCGACGTTTTTCCTATATCCTTTCATTCCCTCCGCTTCTTTAAACTGACGTTCAGCAGCCGTTGCATCATTCTTTAAACTCAACATTCCTTTTCCTACATAATTTAAAGGATGAGAAGGATGGGTCTTTATACCTTCCTCAAAATAAAAAGCGGCAGAGTCGGCTTTTCCCAACATCAGATAACTGCTTCCCAGGTAATAGTAATTTTCAGCGTTATTCCCTTCTGTACTCTGTAACTGTTTCAAAAAAAACAGTTTTGCGGGTCCGTACATACCTGCTTCGTAAAAATAAACTCCGGTCTTATTATCTGCAGCTTTCGATATAAAAACTACACTTAACCCTAAAATAATCCATATAATCCGTTTCATCGTTTTTAATTTTTATAAGTTATCTGCAAAACCTGCCATCCGGATGCAAGACTTCCGTCCATCAGGCTCATCCTAAATTGTAATTTCATCATTCATCCGTTATATTTACAATATTTACAGGCATTGTTGCCGGCAGCAATCCATTCTTCAGCACAATCCTCTGTCCGCGGCTTCCCGCCAAAAACGAAGCCAAGCCGGTAGGCAAACCACTCCGGGGATCGTTCAATAAAATATAAATACTCCTCCGTAACGGATATTGTCCGGTATACAGATAATAAGGATAAGGCTGAAAACTGTTGCGGGCATTCGGTAACATTGCACTCCCGACACGCATTACCCGTACCCTATTTAAAAATTCCATACTCAACGAATCCCGGTCGTCACTGATCCAATTCACACCGATCACACCAAGTGCATCCGGCGTACGGGAAACATAATCGACGACGGCCCGGTTGGAACCGGCAGCAAAACAATTCTCCGACAGTGAATCCCCCTGCAAAAGAGAGTCCAGCATATAACGGACAGTACTGGAATTCGGATCGTCGAAAGCCACCCGGATATTTCCCCCTCCCATCCGGCCATACAAGTCTTTCCACCGGAGAATTTTACCTGAAAGAATTTTCCGGAGCATATCCGTATTGACAATCGTATCGTTATTCTGCAGATTCACGATCAAAGCAATTCCATCCGTTGCAATCCGTATGACCTGCGGGAAAAACTTACGACTATGAAAAGATGCCATTTCTTCTGCCGTCAACGGCCGGGCAGCAACAGCCAACCGGACACTGTCCGCCAACAGCAGGTTGATCGCCCGGGTCTCATTGGTATAAGCGGGTACGATACCTGCTGCGGGGGTCAATGCCTCAAAAACAGCCAATTCAGCATCCAATAACGGGAAAAGAGTTGCGTCTACAGCAATCCGGATAACCCCGCTGTTCAAGGTATCCTGATTTACAGCCGGCTTGCTTCTGCATCCCCACAACATACCAATCAGTATAATCACCCCAACAAACAGATTTCCCTTACCAATCATCATAACATCGCTAATTTTGATTCAACTTAAAAGTAACCGGTAAAGTAAAACTTGCAGACACGGGAACACCTCTCTGCTTTCCCGGTATCCATCTCGGCATTTTCTCCACCATACGAACCGCCTCTTTATCCAAAGCAGGATCGACAGAACGAACGACGACAACATCCCGGATAGCTCCGTCTTTCCCGACGACAAACTGAATATACACCCTGCCTTCTATACCGTTTTCCTGGGCCGTAATGGGATATCTCAACTCCTTGTGCATCCACCTATGCAAAGCCTCCATTCCTCCCGGAAAGGCAGGCGGTTGCTCCACCACTTGAAACACCTCGTCTTTCTCTTCCTCCTGAACGATCACCTTGTGTTCTTCCAATTCTGCAATATCCTTTCCATGCTCCTCATCGTTCCCTTTCACATCCGCAACAGAAATAGCTGCTTTCGTTTCAGTCACCTCCTGTTGTGTTTTGATCTCATCCTCATCCCTCACCTGCTCGTCCGCCTTAATAACAGGAGCCGTAAATTTTATGGTACTCTTCAAAGCCGGAGGCGGTGGAGGGGGAACTTCAATCTGTATCTTATTTTCCTCCTTTACTTCCGGTTCATCCATTTTTAAATCGGACAAAGCCGTTACCGATACCATTTTTTCCGTATTTTCCACCGGACGGATAAAACGGATAAATGCCGGTAAAAGCAACGCAACAATTACACATACAACCACAATCAGATATGCAGTAATGTGGCGCCGCGGAGATGTCTTACGAAGCTTATAGGCTCCGAAATCCTTATTTTTTCCCTCAAATACCAATTCGCACCATTCGGGGGAAGTCCATTTGATATCTTTTGCCATAATCTTCCTATTTAGACTTATTAACCGGGTCCTCCCGGACGACATACCCATCATGTGTCAGATTCTCCAACAGTTGTAAATCCCCGGGAGTAATATCTACAATTGCATATCGCCCGATATTACATATCTGCATTTCATCCAACGCATCTATCAAATTACTGTAATCGGCAAAATCCGTAGCTTTTATCAACACAACCGGAGAATTCTTATCTTTCTTCAACTCGGCAACCTCCTTTTCAAACTCTTCACCGGTAATCTCCAGATTCAACTTTTTTTGCTTCAGTTTTTTCACTTTTTCTACTACATCCCTGTTCCGTCCCAATAAAACAGAACGCAATCCGGAAGAGGAAAAATCCGTAGCCTTTACTAAATCCGGATCTTCATAATTAGCTTCCCCGAAATAGTAAAACACCTTACTATCTTTCCCAAGCAAGACGGTCACTGCCGTAGAAGCCTTCACTTTATTCTGCTCCTGTTCATTCTGCACATCCTTACGCGGCATACTGATCTCCATGGTTTGGGGTTTTATAAGAGAAGTACAAAGCATAAAAAAAGTTATCAGCAACATATTCATATCCACCATGGGGGTAAAATCTACCCGGATATTGAATTTTTTCTGCTTTCCCTTTTTCCTTACTCCGTCATCTCCTTTTACCTGTATCTCAGACATAACGTTTTTCTTTTAATTAAATTTCAGGCATATTCTTCAGAGAAGTGATCAGATTGTATCTGTTCTCCCTCAAATCCTGAAGCGTATTCATGACATCCTTTATAAAAGGATACGGAGTATGATGATCTGCTTTAATAGCAATAATCAAATCCTTATTTACCTCACGAGCAAATTTCACCCATGATTTAAACTGGTTATCCGTACTATCGCAAGGAATCCCGTAATTCATCAAAATACGGTCCTGTTCTTCGGGAGCCAGATTCAAAAATTGTTTCATACCCTGTATAGGAACTCCGAAAGAATTACTCAGACTGAATTTTTTTACCTCTGCATCCGTAAAAGTAACTCCATACTGCTCTCCCATTTTTTTCAACACCTCGGCCCGGTTCTGGGGTTTATCCAATCCCAGAAACACCTTACCCCCGGGTTCAACCAGTACCTGCAACACATTCGTTTCAGGAATTTTTATCTCCGAAACGGAAGCAGGCGTATTTACCGATACCGGTTCCTTTTGCACAAAAGTCGATGTCAGCATAAAAAAGGTGAGCAGCAATACCGTCACGTCACTCATAGCCGTCATGTCTATGAATGTCGATTTCTTTTTTATTTTCTCGTTTGCCATAACGCTCGGTTTTATAACGGTCAGTGTTTCAACGTAAACGTTTGTACAATGTAAGAACCGATTTCATCTATACTATGAGTAACTCCGTCAATTTTACTGGTATAATAGTTATAAGCAATAACGGCGCATGCTCCGGTCAATATACCGAACGCCGTATTTACCAAGGCTTCCGATATACCTGTTGACAAAGCTATCGAATCGGTTCCTCCGGCAGAAGAAAGGGCGGCGAACGACTTGATCATACCGATCACCGTACCGAGCAATCCCATCAAAGTCCCCAGTGTCGTAATTGTAGCAATAACGGGTAAATTTTGCTCCATCCCCGGTAATTCCAGCATCGTAGCCTCATCCAACTCTTTCTGTATCGCCAATTGCTTCTGTTCCATAGTGAAATTAGGATTGCTGTTTATTGCATCGAATTTTGACAAAGAAGAAAGAATCACATTAGCAACAGTACCCTTTTGCTCCATACAGGCTTTACGTGCACCTTCGATATTCCCGTCATCCAACAACAATTTGACGTTCCATACAAAATCCTGTAAGTTTTTCCGGCCCCGGGTTTTCCGTAAAGCGATATAACGTTCCACACTCAATGTCAACACCGTAAACAACAACGTCTGAATAACAGGCACAATTACACCACCCTTATATATCGTTCCCAGCAAATTACCCGGTAAAGGATGATTATTCGGATCATTATTCATAAAATTCGACGGATTACCGAATATAAAATGGTAAACGGCCAATGCCAATATAAAGCACAGTACAATAATCGGAAATGCCGAAATACCGAACCTTCTTTTCTTATTTTTATTTTCACGATTTTTCATGACGATAGTATTTTAGTTGTTTATAAACGTTTCGGACAAGAATTTTAACGATAGCTGATGCAACCTGTAAAATACAGGACACATTACCATACAAATTATAAATATTGTTAATAATAAAAGTCTGATATTTACGAGTCTTTCTGCATATGTTACAACACAAAGCTTCGCAAATTACCATCTCCGGACTCCTCCGCATGATATTTTTCAGAATCCCTTAAGAAAATCAGGAAAGTCAAATTATGATTTGCCGTAAACAATAGATATAGAATCCACTCATATACCGCGTTCCCAGAAGAGCGCGAAAACATTTCTCTGCCGGTATTAATCCGGCAGACAATAATGCATTCCTTACAAGGATAACCTTCACCGCAAACAGAGAATGTTGATTTTTCAGATTACTGAATACACTTTCATTCCCACTGGAAGCAAAAGTACGCTCCATATAGCCCTGTATATCGGGCAAAGAAACATTAAACAAAGCCTGATCATCCACAAGCTGATGATCGGCTATGAGAGAAAGAGAAAGTTCTTCCTGAACCGAATCTTTCCGGATATCCGCTGCAGTCATACACAAAAGAAGCAGCAAAATAGAAAAACCATATAAAATAAAATGTCTCATTTCTTCTCATCAATGCTATATCAAAAATAGATAATATTTATTACTTAATCAATTATTTTCATTAAAAATCACAATGCCGGGAGCAGAATTCTGTTCCCGGCATTCCAAATAAATCAAACCGAATTATAGAATGAAATTAAAAGCCTTCATCCATACCATTCATCATGTTATTGTTTTGATCTTGCTGTCCACGTTGCTGCGGACGGTTACGTGAAGCTTTCATATTCCCGAAACTATACGTTAGCGTAAAACCGACGGTACGCCCGGTACGCCAATTTTCCGCATATTGAGTAAAACCCGTTCCGGAAGTCTCTGTTTTCCATTTCCGGGTATTGAAAATATCCCGGGCATTCACACTCAAACTGAGTTTTCTGTCCCAGAAAGCTTTACGTACACCGGCATCCACCGAATAATTAGCTTTACGATACCCCTGGGCAATGATCCGCTTCGAATTATAGCTGCCGGTCACCTGCAAAGAGAAAGAAGCCGGAAGAGCCACATTCGCAATCATCTTGGCATCCCATGAAAAATCTTCGTTGGCTTTTCCGATCACAGGCGCCTGAGCTCCTTCGGGCAAATAAGAAAACCCGTCTAATTTATTATAATACAAATTTACCGTCGTCGTCAAATCCAATATCCGGGCAAAATTATTTTTCAACACCAGTTCTGTCCCCGCAGATTGGGATTTCGCCACATTTTCATAAGTACTTTTCATGATATTACCATCCAGATAACTGATGCGCTGGATAACATCGTTCGTACTCCGGTAATAAGCCGATATGGATAAAGTATGGCTTTCCCAATTTTTAATATAATTCAATTCATAAGCATTCGAAAACTCCGGATCCAAATAAGGATTACCGTAAGAAATGTTTGTCGAGTCTGTCACATTCACGAAAGAATTCAATTGACGCCCCCAGGGTCGGGAAATACGACGGGTATAATTTACTTGTATCTCGTTTCCGGCAGGCAATGTATAGGTCAGAAAAACACTGGGAAAAAGACTGAAATAATCATTTTTGTAAGGAGATACTTCTCCCTTCGATTGTCCGAATCCCAACGAACGGGTCTCAATATGTGAATATTCCCCTCTCAATCCGGCCTGAAAACCGAATTTATCGAGCCGGCCGGAATAAGTTGCGTAAAGGGCCTGTATATCCCGGTCGTAATAAAACTTATTATACAATTCTTCATCCGGCTGTTCGTCATCGACCGTCGTTCCCGAAAAAGTCTCTACCGGACTTTTCTCCCTGGACATCGTCCCTTTATATCCGGCTTCAAGTTTACTGTTCTCTGAAAAAGCATTTACGTAATCCGCCTGAAGTTCCCAGCCATTCGAGCGCATATCACTTTCCTGCCGCTGATATGAGAAATCCTCTCCCCCGGCATCATATTGAGAACGCTGCTTATAAATACTCGTTCCGTCCATACTCCAGGGATTCCAGGAAGCCGTAATATCCAAATTACTGGTTTTACTGAAATCATGCTTATATCCCAACTCCACATTTCCCCCCTTCATCTTATTTTTGGAATCGGTAATCCGTTGCCGCTCCGCAAAAGAACCCGGGATATTACTGCTATAATTGATCGTTGTCGTCTGATTACGATCGCCGAACATACCGAAAGCTCCGATATTGAAATGATCCTGCTTCGTCAAATGATAAGTCGCTCCGGCCCGGACAAAAACAGGTCCTCCATGACCGTCATTCTCCGATAACTGATTCAAAAAAGAAACGGGATTACCCTCCGCATCCAGATTCGTCCGGTTGGAAATTCCGCCTCCTTCCGTAACCCGGCGCCGATAACCGATATTGGCATAAGCATCTATTTTCCCACTGCTGTAATTGATATTTCCGCTGGTATTCCAGCCGCCACGGGTATCGACTCCTGCTTGTAAACTACCGAAATACCCGGCTTTCCGGTCTTCCTTCAATACAATATTAATAATTCCCGATGTACCCTCCGGACTATATTTGGCAGAGGGATTGGTAATAACTTCTATCCGCTCGATACTCTCTGCCGGCATCTGCTCCAATATCTGCGCCCGGTTATCTGCCGACAAACCGGAAGCCTTCCCGTTGATCCAAACTGTTACACTCGTACTTCCACGCAACGAAACCTCCCCCTCGTTATCCACTTCCACTGAAGGAATATTACTCAATACATCACTCGCCGTACCACCGGTAGACGAAATATTCTGATCGACATTGAACACTTTCTTATCGATTTCAAACTTCATCTGGGATTTCTGTCCCAAAACTTTCACCTCTCCCAACACCTGTGAATCCGGCTCCAACTCAATCATTTTAAAATCGATATTCCCGTTTTTCGAAGAATATGTAAAATTCTTCTCATACGTCCGGTAACCGATAAAAGAAATACTTAATGTATATTCCCCATCCGATAAACGACCGATCTGAAACTCTCCGGAATGATCCGTTACGGCCCCGGTCAGCGGAACTGTCGTACCGGCCTTACGTACACTCACATTGACAAATTCCATCGGTTCTTTGGTCTTTGCATCGATCACGTTTCCCCGAACACTTCCCGTAGCTTCTACAGATGCACTCGACGGTAGCATCCACACAACAAACAAAATAATACTGACTAACTTTTTCATTTTTCTTATAACTATTATACTCCCCTTATAGTTTTATGTCTTAAATTTTCATCCCAGACACAACCATTGACCAATTCGGAAGCCAAAGGTTTATTAATTATAATATAAAATGGATTTTTTTAAATAACATTAAGAATTCTCCAAATATTCTCTGCCGACTAATGTCGAAGCTTTCCTGTAAAATCATGAACCTAATCTCCAAAATCCTGTCTGATAATTTACGATTCAGTCATTACAGAAAAATTACTGTTTATTTGAATCTAAAATCTTATTAGAAAATCAACTCTTTTTACTCCTATTCAAAGCGTAAATCCGAATCATCAATCATTTGTAAGCTGACTTACGGAATAACCAAAAATCTCTCCCCAGGCTTGCCCGTACCCAAATCGTAAATCAAAAATTACACAATGAGTCCGTCCCAGTGTGTTATTTTTTTTCATACCCATTTTACAATTTAAAATCTAAAATTTAAAATCTCCCTCCTCTCATCCTTCATCCAAATACTCTTCTTTGAATATCTGTACACAAAGCGCAAAAATAGCCAATAACAAAGGCCCGAATATCACCCCCATAAAACCAAACAAAGAAAGTCCGATCACAACCCCGAATATGGTAATCAAAGGATGAGTGTCTGCCATTCTCTTTACCAGGAATGAACGAATGACATTATCAGCATTGGAAACAATAATAATACAATAAAGAGATAAGCCGATCGCTGCCCCCCAACTTCCGGTAGTTCCCAGATACAAAGCCAGAGGTATCCACACAACTGCTGTCCCGACGACAGGAATAATCGTTGCAAAGCATGACACAATCCCCCACAAAACAGGAGCAGGAGCACCGAAAATAACATATCCCAACATAGCTATAGCCCCCTGAATAATCGCCAACAGAGGAACCCCGATAGCATTCGATTTAACAACCATATTGAATTCTTTCAGGATATCCCGCTTGTTTCTCCTGTTAAACGGCAAAAGATCGGCAATGTAAGATTCCATTTTCCTTCCTCCGATCAACATAAAATAAAGTACAAAAAGCAATACAACTACATTGATGACAAAACTGGTAATGCTCCCCATTAAAAATTGCCCGAAACGCGGCAACAAAGATATGGCTGCATTGATATTGGCCTTACTCAACAAGTCGTATCCCGTTTTTTCCCGGATCAAATCGGAAACTTTATAAATAGGATCGATTATACTCCTGGGCTCCAGATTGACATCCTGCAACTTATCGATCATCAGCCAGATAATCAATCCCAAAGGAATCAAAAAAATCAAGATGGTTTCCAACAATATCAATATGGCCATAATACTACGACGCATATGGTGGCGTCCGGAAAGATATATCATCTGATCCCGAAGCAAAATATAAACCGTCATCGCTCCCAGTATACCCCCCAAAAAAGGAGTGATCTCCCAAAAGATAACCACCCCTAAAAGCAGAAGAATAACCACCAGCGAATATTTCCAATATTGCTCTTTAACCCCCATGACATCAGGATTTTTCAGCCCATTCCAAAATGGTCTCACTCTTTACTTCTACTCCGATTTTTTTAGCCTTTGACAAAATCCGGCGAGCCAATTCCTGCTTTTTATCGTCAGGGGCATATCTGAAATAAGCCTCGGCAGCCCTGACATGGGCGGCATCCGGTATCGGAAATTCCCGGGTTTCCGGAATTCCGAAATCAGAATCTTTCAATTCCTTTCTCTCTTCGGCACTCAGGCGATCAGAATGCACAGTCCTATCGTTCATAATCAGTTATTTTTTATTACTATCTGATTATAAACGATAAATATTCACCAAAAGATTAGATTTTCACAATATTTATGATCGTCAGTATACTGATACGGTTTTCCGGTCAGGTATGAGGACAAATATCATCCCATGCCGTATCTCCTTCAACTCCGGTCAACCAATCGAAAACATAATGCCGCTCCATCACAACACCTCCGTCCAAAGCTCCCGGAGCCTCCTTCCCATGTACACGGGCATCCACACAGGCCCAATCGTAACGCAACGTCAAATCGGCAGCATCCAGTATTTCGGCATCCGTACGGGGTATCCCCTTGGAAAGCAAATCGTCTATTCCTTTATGTTGCCAGAACAAACCGGCTATGACAGGGACATCACAGATCTCGGAAGGATAAGGCAATTCCTCTACCACTCCGGCAGCCCAAAGAAGCACCGCACAGCATTCGTAACGCCATGCAAACTGTATACGCTGACGTTCTTCCGATTCGGCATCCTGTATATAAGCCATCTCCATCGGTGTAAGAAATGCCTCAATACCGTATATTTCGTTCATCTTATTTACATACAAAAAAGCTTCTCTCCGATCCGGATTTTCGGCCAGCATCACTTCCGAATATACGGCCACGGCAAACAATGCAGCAGCCCGCTGTAACATTTCCTTTCTGCTCCTGACACAAGCATCCTGCTCCGTCACAGCACAACGCAAATGCGCGGCATACGGAATTCCCTGCTCCTTTAAAAGCGCAATTGAACGTGCTTGCCGCTGTTTATCGGCCTCCGTGTCTTCTGAACGCCTGCAATCCAACACATCTGCGTTACCGATAGGCATAAACTCTTTCAGATCGCTCTTCCCCTCAATTGAGAATACCAGCTTCCCCTGACCATTATAGATATGCATATTCGGATATAACAGAAAACCGTTCACCTCCTGTGCCAGATCGAAAAATGTATTGACGATATAATTGGTACGGGCAGCATTATCATCCGTCTCGAAAACAATGCCAACCACACAATTGAAACAGGCGATCTGACGAAGGATATTTTGCTTGACTTCCTCAGAATCAGCTTCTGCCTGCGAAAAATAATCCGCCATACCTTGCACATGAGAAGCGATAAAATCCGGTTTACCCTGCCGGTGGCTCAAATTCAATACAATAGAAGTATCGTCCTGTAAAAAAATAACGGTACGGTCATCTTCTGTCGAAACAGATTTAGCCACCCCCTGAAACAATTTCCGGGCACCCGCAGGTATCCGGTCAGGATCACCGATTACCGTATATAACGTAAGATTTACCTTGTCCATACTCATTCAGATTTTGCTTCGAAGATAACTCTTATATTTTATTCCGGCAACCACCCCTAACCGATATCGTTTTTAATAACCGACAGTCATTCCTTCCCGGTGATGCGTTCCCTGCTCCAACTCATCAATCAGGGCAACTGCAAAATCCGCAACTGAAATCCGGCTATCCCCATCCTTATCTACGATTAAATCATCTTTTCCCAGCCGGAAACGACCGGTTCGCTCTCCGGGTTCCAGGTTGGCAGCAGGACTGAAAAACACCCAATCCAATTCTTTTTCAGGCAATAAATAATTTGTATAAACTGCTGCTAATCCCTTTATTCCCGGCAATAAATGTTCCGGCACCTCCCCGCTATCAAGCAGACGGACTCCGGGCCGGACATACAATCTTCCTGCACCCCCGACCACCAATAGCCTCTTTACGCCGGATTTCCTCACCCCCTCGATAATCGCCTTATACCCCTGAAGAGTATGCTCGTATATATCCGGATCTTTCCACCCCGGATTATAAGCACTGATGACAGCATCCATTCCCGCCGCCAGCCGAGCTACTTCCACCGAATTGGTTACATCTCCTTTTACTATTTCCAGATTATCATCCTCAATATTCAAATTTTCAGGATGCCTGACAACAGCCTTTACCCGATATCCCCTGTTCAAAGCCTCACTCAAAAGAGCCGAACCGACATAACCGCTGGCTCCGATAATAACGATATTCTTCATGATTTTTTTCAGAGTCTACGAAAAAGAAAGGCTATCGGTTACTGCTTTCACCGATAGCCCTAGACAGATATTCCGCATATCCTACGGCAAATATTCTTCCTGTATATTTTTCATCGCTGCAAACAGATTATTCCGGACATGCGGCGAAAAAGTCTCCATCTGTTTCAACAACTTACCGACCGCATCCCGGTTTGTTGCCTGTTCGTAAGGACAGTTCTTTTTCTGTTTCCGGAAACCCCGGTATTGAGCATAGCGCACAGTTTCCTCATTCGTAAGATAAATAAAAGGACGTATCAAAGTAAAACTGCCTCCGAACATTGATAACTTGGGAGGCATACTGGCTATCGTACCGTTAAACATCATACTCATCAGCAAACTTTCCACCGCATCATCCCGGTGATGCCCCAATGCCAGCTTTTGACATCCGTGTTCCCTGGCTATTTCAAACAATGCCTTCCTGCGATTCCACGAACAGACAAAACAAGCCGGTTTCCCGGAATCTTCCCGGACCTCTGCATCAATCACACGAAATACCACTTCAACCCCCAAACGATCACACAATTGCTTTATATATTCACCATCGACCTCATAGGCCACATTTTTCACAGCAATATGAGCCGCCATAACCGTATAACGATATTTCGGATCACGTGCCCTCAAAGCCAATACCTCCAATAAAGCCAACGAATCCTTCCCTCCGGATACGCCGACCAAAATCTTGTCTCCGTCGTTTATTAACCCATAATCATAAATGGCTTTTCCCGCTTTCCGGAAAAATTCGCGCATAAACACTTTTTCTTTCTTCTTCTCTATGGGCGAAGACATCTCTTCCTGCATATACATTGTATTTATTTATCTGATCTGTGCATTTACCGGTATTCACCGACACCATTTATCATCCCTCTATCCCCGGCTACATTTCAAATCATGTACCATCAAAGCCGCAAAACGATCAGAAGCTCCGGATTGCCCCATACGCTTCTCCAACTCATCGTAATCGGCAAGCATACAGGACCGCTCCGGTCCCTCCCCGACAACAGCCTTCAGTTCCCGAAGTAAATTTTTCTCGTTCAACTTTTGCATCAGCAACTCTTTCACCACCTCTCGTCCCATAACCAGATTGACCAGCGAAATGTACTTTACCTTAACAAAAAGTTTGAACAGAAAATAGCTGAAAGCCCCTCCTTCTCCGCTGTAACATACCACTTCCGGTATCTTTAACAAAGCCGTTTCCAAAGTTGCCGTACCGGAAGTCACTAAAGCCGCCCGGGATTGTTGCAATAAACGGTAAGTCTGCCCATAAACGATCGGCACACCACCACCCTTCATATAAGGAGCGTAATCCTCAGCCTTCATAGAAGGCGCTCCGGCAATCACAAATTCATATTCCGGAAAATACTTTACCATCGATAACATCTTCGGTAATACATGCTTCAACTCCTGAGCACGGCTACCTGCCAAAAGAGCTATAATCGGCTTGCCGGATAAACCGTTTACCTCTACAAAATCATGAAAAGACTCCTCCTGCCAAGGTCTTTCGCTGATAGCATCCACCAAAGGATTCCCGGCATACTGCACGACGTAATCGTACTTCCGGTAAAAATCTTCCTCAAAAGGAAAAATAACATACATCCGGTCGACATACGCCTTGATTTTTTTCACACGCCCTGTATTCCAGGCCCACAACTTCGGCGAAATATAATAAAATACTTTAAAACCGGCAGCTTTGGCAAACCTGGCAATACGCAAATTAAATCCCGCATAGTCGACCAGAATCAATACATCCGGCTTCCAGTCCGCAATATCCTCACAACACAAACGGATATTTTCCTTTATTTTCCCTAAATTCTTTAACACGGTAAGAAACCCCATAATAGCCGTATCCTTATAATGCCGCACAATTGTACATCCGGCCTCCTGCATCAAATCTCCTCCCCATCCCCGGAATACGGCTTCCGGATCGTTCTTTTTCAATCCCTTGATCAGATTTGAAGCATGTAAATCTCCCGATGCCTCCCCGGATATGATATAATATTTCATTCGGTATTAAAAATTATATTCTTTTTATGTGTTATCGCTCCTTATCCCCCACTTCTTTTCCGATACTTTATTTCGCAAAGGTAAAAAATACCCTCAAAATAATTACTTTTGCATCCAAATTAAGTCCGTATGCCCGATTATCCTCAGATAAACCGGAGCTTACTTTCACCACGGATTTTATAACCTTATAAGCCGGTATGATTTTAGCAGGAAAAAAAGCAGCCTATATCACCCTCGGATGTAAACTGAATTTTTCGGAAACATCGACAATAAAACACAGCCTCGAAGAAGCAGGTGTCACCACGGTAGGGGAAAAAGACGGAGCAGACATCTTCGTCATCAACACCTGTAGCGTTACCGATATGGCCGAACACAAAGGCCGGCAACTGATCCGTAAAATCATCCATCACAACCCGCAAGCCTGTATTGTTGTGGTCGGTTGCTACGCCCAGTTACGAGCCCGCGAAATACTGCAAATCGAAGGTGTTGACCTGGTATTAAGTGCCGCCGATAAATTTAAAGTACGCCAC
Organism: Culturomica massiliensis; assembly: GCF_900091655.1. Lineage (NCBI taxonomy): Bacteria > Pseudomonadati > Bacteroidota > Bacteroidia > Bacteroidales > Odoribacteraceae > Culturomica > Culturomica massiliensis. The sequence continues at coordinate 127,118 of NZ_LT594620.1, read as the reverse complement.
TACCTCGAACGATACGATGAACCCGCGACAGACGATCCTCACTCTTGCGACATATTTAAACTCTCGGCTTTCGATCTGGCTTATTCCTTCGGCGACCGCACCCGTAGCTTTCTGAAAATACAGGATGGATGTGACTATTTTTGTACCTACTGTACGATCCCGTTTGCCCGGGGAAAAAGCCGTAGCGCAACAATCCCGCAAGTATTACAGGCTGCCCGGGACATCGCTTCCAAAGGCATACGTGAAGTGATTCTTACCGGTGTAAATACCGGAGACTTCGGACGTGAAACCGGAGAAACATTCTATCGGTTACTACAAGCCCTGGAAGAAGTATCGGAAATCGAACGTTTCCGGATCTCTTCCATCGAGCCCAATCTATTGACCGAAGATATCATCGCTTTTATCGCATCCTCAAAACGTTTTATGCCCCATTTTCATATTCCTTTACAATCCGGAAGCAATGAAGTGTTACGCCTGATGAAAAGACGCTATAACCGCGAACTCTTTGCAGAAAAAGTCTCCCTCATCCGCAATCTATGCCCTGACGCATTCATCGGTGTCGATGTCATTGCCGGAATGCGGGGCGAAACCGATGATTACTTTGAAGATGCCTGCCGATTCATTGAAACCCTGGATATTTCCAGATTGCATGTATTCCCTTATTCCGAGCGTAAAGGCACCAAAGCCCTTGATATCCCCGGCAGCGTCCCTCCCCAGGAAAAGCACCGCCGTGTAAACGCCCTGATCCGGCTATCCGATCGTAAACTTAATGCATTTCAAAAACGCTTCGAGGGACAGGTACGCCCCGTACTGTTCGAAGACAACAACTCCAGAGGATACATCTGCGGCTTTACGGACAACTATATCCGTATCGGACTCCCGTATGACAAAACATTGGCAAATCGTATCATCCCGGTCCCCCTTACCCCGGACATCATGAGAGAAGAATAAAACCATATCAATCGGGATATTTTTCCAGAAATCGGGACGATTTACATGTACAATCCAAAATTGTAAATTCAAAATCCACAACTTATATGTACTATTTTTTTACATATCTTTTGTTATATTCAAATTATTTACAATCACATGCTTATGAATTATAATTATTGTAGCTAATTAACAATATTTAATTAGCAACATGTCACTAAAGAAGTATCTTTGTAGCAGAAAATTTTTCATAGTTTGTTTCTGTTTAGGGTTAGTAGTTATAAGTGGCCGGAATCTCGGCCACTTATTTTTTATTCTTACACTACTTAGTAATACACGATTTTTTTACAACAGCAACAACAAAACAAATCATAAATCGAAAATCGGAAATCAAAAATAATCCTAACTTTGTCCGAGTTTTAAATGATTGAAAACTTCGTTCAGATTCAAATATGTACATCTTCATTACAGGAACAGCAGGATTTATCGGTTCATTCCTGACAGAAGCGTTGACTTCTCGCGGACACCGGGTTTACGGTATTGATTCCATCAACGATTATTATGATATCAATCTCAAAAAAGCCCGGTTGGAAAAATGCGGCATCTCTCAGCCTCAATACGGCCGGGAAATACGATCTGTGACATTACCGGGCTATATATTCCGGCAGATGGATCTGTGCGACAAAACACAATTGAACGAAATCCTGGCCAACAATCATTTCGACTGTATGATTAATCTGGCAGCCCAGGCAGGAGTCCGCTACAGTCTGAAGAATCCGGAAGCTTACATCCAAAGCAATATCTGCGGTTTCCTGAACCTGCTTGAAGGCTGTCGCAACCACAATTGCCCTCGCCTGATCTATGCCTCTTCCTCTTCGGTATATGGCAATTCACAAAATGTACCGTTCAACGAGGCTGAACAAGTCGATCACCCCGTAAGCATATACGCCGCTACTAAAAAAAGTAACGAACTGATGGCCTATACCTATTCTCACTTATACAAAATCCACACCATCGGCCTTCGTTTCTTCACGGTATACGGACCTTACGGACGTCCGGATATGGCACCCATCTTATTCGCCGGATCCATTGCTGCCAACCGTCCCATCCGGATTTTTAACAACGGAAAACTGGCCCGCGACTTCACCTACATCGACGACATCATTGAAGGTATTGTCAAAATTACAGAGCATCCGGAACAGGCAAGCGAAGACACGGCCGGTATCCCCGCAGTCATATACAACATCGGGCACGGTTCCTCCATGCAACTGATGGATTTTATCCACATCCTGGAACGAAACTTAGGCAAAGAAGCTCAAAAAGAATATGTCGGCATGCAGCCCGGCGATGTCTACCAAACCTGGGCCGATACCCGTAAATTGGAACGTGATTTTCATTATAAACCGACGACTTCCCTCGAAGAAGGCATTACCCGGTTTGCACAATGGTATAAAGAATATTATAAAAATCTATAACTCTGTTTTAAAACAAGGGGTACACCGACGGAATTTAAACGGAAATTAAATTCCGGAATTATTGTATAAATACCCCAACAGCTGGTTAATCTTCCCGTAAGACAACAATTAAATCAAGAAAAACGCCAAACACCTCCCTTCTCTCAGAAATATTTTCCTACTTTTACAACATTAATTAACACTTCCCAAAGATGAATAAAGATCTCTTCAAATCTCCGATACGGCGTTTCATTGAAACCAAGATCAACGGTGGAGCCATTTTACTCTTTGTAGCCCTCATTGCCATGATCATTGCCAATTCACCTTTTAGAGAACATTATAATTCTTTATTCGCCCAGGAAGTCGTACTCCAATTCGGTAATTTCAGTCTTTTCCATAGCCACGGCAACAACATGAGCTTTCTGGCCTTAATCAACGATGCCTTAATGGCCGTCTTTTTCTTTTCTGTAGGTTTGGAAATCAAACGGGAAGTTCTGGTCGGCGAGCTCTCTTCTCCCCGGAAAGCCATGCTTCCGGTTGTAGCAGCTTGCGGTGGAATGATTATCCCGGTACTTCTGTTCTTACTGTTTAGCCCTGCCGGAGCCGCAGCCAAAGGAGCTGCAATCCCAATGGCGACAGACATCGCATTTTCCCTGGGCGTCCTTTCCTTATTGGGGAAAAAAGTACCGTTGAGTTTAAAAATATTCCTGACAGCTTTTGCCGTAGTAGACGACATCGGCGGTATCATCGTTATCGGAGTATTTTACAGCAGCCAATTGGTACCCGAATACCTGCTGTGGTCCCTGCTCTTTATCGCCGTTCTTTATATCGGAGGACGCTGGGGCATCTCCAGCAAATTATTCTATATCTTCTTCGGTATCATCGTATGGTATCTTTTCCTGAATTCCGGAATACACCCCACCATTGCGGGAGTTATCGTAGCTTTTACCGTCCCGGCACGTCCCAAACTCGACCTGTCGCACTACACGGCCGACATCCGCAGAAGCCTCGAAAGTCTGCCGGGGCAGGACATGCACCATAACCGTATTCTGACCAATTCCGAACTCTCTATACTCAAACACATCGAAGCGGCTTCCGACAAAGCCATCAGCCCCCTGCAATCCCTCGACGACAACCTGCACCCGCTGGTCAATTACATTGTCATGCCTCTTTTTGCCTTTGCCAATGCCAGCATCTCTTTCGAAGGTTTCAGCCTCGCATCTGTCGAAGGAGTAACCCTAACCGTATTCTTTGCACTGGTATTCGGAAAACTGATCGGTATATTCACCTTCACCTGGCTGGCCATCAAAACCGGTCTACTCAGTATGCCTGAACGCATGAACAACAAAATCCTTTTCGGTGTATCCCTGCTCGGAGGCATCGGATTCACCGTATCCCTGTTCATCGCCAACCTGTCATACTCCGGAATCCCGGACATCGGTAACAACCTCCTGAACCAAGCCAAATTAGGCATCATTTCCGGTTCGGTATTTGCCGGTATCTGCGGCTTCTTCGTCCTCAACCGAATACTGAAACCCGAAAAATATTAAAATATTTTTCTAAAAAAAACACCATTCTTTTGATAATATCAAAATTCCATCTATATTTGCATCGCTTTTGGAGAGATGGCAGAGTGGTCGATCGCGGCGGTCTTGAAAACCGTTGAAGTGAGAGCTTCCGGGGGTTCGAATCCCTCTCTCTCCGCTAAGAATCAAAGCAAAAGCAAGCAAAATCCTGTAAATTAAACGTTTACAGGATTTTTTCTTTCCGGCAAAAAGGCAAAAAATAGCAGAATTCGGGGACATTCACGGACAAAATCGGGGACACTCCCACAATCTGAAAAATGTCACCGATTTATATGTAAGTCGTTTTTATACAGAGAATTGCTATAAATTGCATAACGCTAAATTCAATCCCATTTCATACTTTTATCAACCTCAAAACAACTAAAAAAGTATGGAAAGAAAGACCTTTAAAATCCTGTTTTTTATCAAGAAAACGAGAGTATCTAAAAACGGTGAAGTACCTGTTTTATTAAGGGTAACGGTGAACGGTTTACGGACAGAAACGTCAGTGAACCTGAAAGTGAATCCTGATTTGTGGCACGCTCCCACAGGCAGGACGTTAGGCACAGACGAGAAATCCGAAGAATTGAATAACACTTTAGACACCATTAAACTAAAGGTTATGAAAATCTATCGGGAAATGGAATTTGACGGTGTACGGATTACTGCAAAGGGAATCATCGAGAAGTATCAGGGTAAGGATGAAAAGTCACAAATGACGCTTCTTAAAGTGTTTAAAGACCATGACGAACGGTGCACCATGTTAGCCGGAAAAGATATGTCACCCGCAACCGTAGAACGTTATGAAACCTGTTACCGCCATACGCAGGAGTTTATTCGGAATAGTTTTGGTAAAGATGATGTTTCGTTGGAAAAGTAAACCATAAATTTATTGTCGACTATGAGTTTTTTCTGAAAACAAAACGGAATTGTTGCCACAATACAGCAACCAAATATTTAAAGAATTTCAAAAAAATCATCCGTATTGCATTGGCAAATGAATGGATCAGGAAAGACCCGTTTGCAAATATCCGTTTTCATTTGGATGAAGTGGAGCCCGATTTTTTAGAAGACCACGAGATAAAGAAGATTATGGAAAAACCAATTAAAATTGAACGGTTGGCAGTAGTCAGGGATACATTTATATTCTGTTGTTATACGGGTTTGGCTTTTTCGGACGTGAAAGGATTAAAGCAGGAACATCTTGCAACGGATAACAACGGGGCTTTATGGATTCGTAAGAGCAGGCAAAAGACAAATAATATGTGCAATATCCCATTGCTTGACATTCCGAAACATAATATTAGAAAAATACAAAAATCATCCTAATTGCATAAAAAACGGTACTCTGTTACCTGTTCCCTGCAATCAGAAAATGAACGCTTATTTAAAAGAGATAGCGGATATTTGTGGTATAGAAAAGGAACTCAGGACGCATACGGGCAGACATTCATACGCAACATCCGTGTGCCTAGCTAATGGGGTGACAATTGAAAACGTAGCTAAAATGTTGGGTCATTCAGATACAAAAATGACCCGCCACTATGCAAGAGTTTTAGATAAGAGCATTATGCGTGATATGACAAATGTAAATGCAAAATTCTCTATGCAGGAATAAAGCCCGTTTAATCCGTCGTTCGGAGAGTTGTCCTGAGCTTAATTAAGGAGCTCGGAAACTCTCCGAACTCCCACAAAATCATTGAAAAAGTCAGAATAACTCTGTCGAGTTATTTCCGGCTTTTCCAACAATTTCTCCCACCCACTAACGAACTCGCTATTTAAAGACTTTTCTTATTCTTTTCAGGCTTTTGTAATTCTCTCGTATTCCCTTATTAATTGACTTGGCTTTTCAAGTTGTGGCAAAATATACTCTTTTACATCAAATATCTTGAACGGTTTTATCGGAATGTGATATTTCCGGCTATATGCCGTAGCGGCAAGTACAACCTGAAAACGGTAAAAAAGCTGGCTAAATTGAAAAGAATCCAACGCTTTTTCTACTTCTTCGGATGAATCAAAGTAGAATCGCAAAATAAACATAAATACAAGAGCCTGAGAATCGGTAGATTTATATGTTGATTTTACACCAAAATCAGGAATAGACCAAAACTTTAGTAAAATGTCCGGTAAACGTTCGTTTGTTATATCGGGATTATAACGGATAAAATCAAAACTCATCATAACCATATCAAATTCTTCGGGGCTAACATCAGATTGTGACGTATTGATATTTAATGTCTTCATAATATGATTGTATTATTTTGTGTTAATAAATTTTGTTATAACTCGGTAAAAAGTGCAATATTCTCAATAAAATCAAGTGTTTTCAGAGTTTTTCACGAGCAATAACTCGTTTTATATCGTATGAATAGGTTGTTTCTTTATCAAAATAAACATCTTATGGAAAAGAAGAAAAAACAGAAAAAGGAAAAAACACCTATTGAAAAATACGTTATAGCACAAGTAAGAAAGAAACGCAAAGAACTCAATATGACACAAGCAGAACTTAACGATAGTTTGGGTTTTGGCTCAGGTTTCGTTGGTCAGGTAGAAAGTAATAAATGTCCGTCCAAATATAATTTGAATCACTTAAATAAACTTGCTGAAATTTTTGATTGTTCAATTCGGGATTTCTTTCCTGAAAAATACTTAAAAAAGATTGGCACTGATAATTCATAAGTTAGTTTTTTAGTTTAGTATTTAATAAAACAGCAGCGTGAACATATTGACCTATCCACTTCGGGGGCATCGCCAAACGCCTTACCTGCAAATAGAATCAATAGTCCACGCTTATCATGCGTGAAACCATTGTCTATCTCGCAGGTGTGGATTTTGGCGATTTTCCGAAGCAAGATTTAAGACAACTTTCACAATATGGGGTACAAACTCTTTTTGTGCCCTTTATTCTTTGCCTACAAAAGTAAGAAAGTCCTTAAACTTTACAAAATAAAGTATATTGAAACATAGGGGGTATTTTATTATCTTACTTTATAATAGGCTTTTTCCAATACTTTTTCAAGGTCAGATTCTCTATATAAAACTTTTCCACCAAGGTACAGATAAGGTATTTTCCCTTGATTCCGGTAATCCTGTAAAGCCCTCCGGCTAATCCTTAACCGTTTTGAAACTTCCCGGTCAGTCAAATATTTTTCCCCATTCAATGCCGGACGGCAATTAACTGTTATCTGCTCCACCTTATCAACTATCCGGTCTAAGGTTTTCAGGAAAGCAATAACTTTCAGATTGTCTTTTGTAATCATTTCCATATTATTCTGTTTTTAAGTTTATGCTGCTTTATCTATAGGATGCCCTAACAATGCTTCAATATCCGAAGTCTTGTAAAACATCTTGTGATTGATTTGTGAATAGGGCAATGTACCGTTATCACGGTAAGTTTGCAGGGTACGCTTACTGATATTCAGAAGCCGGCACACGTCTTCGTTATCCAGCCATTTAGATAACTGTTTTTTATGCCCTGTGCATAGTTCATCCATACGGACAATAAAACGCTCAAAGGCTCTTTCAACGGTTTCAAGTGTTCTCTTTTCAATAGCAATAATTTCCATTTTGGTGTTGTTTTAATTATACATATTTTGAATGTCGATGTAAATATATAGTGAAAAAATTGTAATTATAAAAGTATGGTAGCAACTGTCTCCGATTAGGTAGCATTAGTCGCAAAGCACATACTGAAAATACTATACAAACTAAACTCACTATACAAACTTATCCTAATATAAATTCAATCCATCTAACCCACCTATCCATATAATTACTTCACTCACTCACCCACTTCATTCACTCACTCACCTCATTCACATATCAGAGTGAATACCTTTATAAAAGTTTACGTATCTACGTAAGTACATATCCGTAAAAGTACATTTGTATCATGGAAGCAAATCAGAGCAATATACAGCACAAGCACATATCCAAGATAACTATTTGATAATCAAAGAATATTTCTTATTTATTTTGTGGTTTCACTTTTAGCAGATATAAATATGAAACCATTGATTAAACGCCTTTTTATATTATCATTTTACCAGACAAAACCGCTTAAAAACTATCTGAATCTGTATTTACCCTTTACCTACTTTACGTTCCGCAGATTGGCATTTCAAAAATGCCATAGCTTATTAGGGCATTTTCTTTACGCTTCGTTTCACTCCCGCTAAAAATGCCCCAATAAGCCACAGGGGTAAACCCCTTTGGAATCCCCTCCGGCATCTCCGATACCGTTGGAATCACTAACCTAAAACCGTCACACATGGGATACGTCGTACTACATTTAGAAAAGGCATCCGGCACAGATTCCGGTATGTCTGCACATATTGAACGCACAATCTCTCCCCAAAACGCCGACCAATCACGCACCCACCTGAATCGGGAACTTATCCGATTTCCCGAAAGAGTGCAAAGCCGGACAGAAGCCATACAACACCGACTTGACACCGCAAACTTGAAACGAAAAATCGGAAAGAATCAGGTTCGGCAATCCGTGCATTACTGACAGGCAGCCCCGAAGATATGAAACGCATCCAGGCAGAGGGCAAACTTGATGAATGGTGTAACGATAATCTGAAATGGTTACGTGATACTTTCGGAAAGGAAAACGTTGTTTCCGCAGTCCTGCACATGGATGAAACAACACCCCATATACACGCTACCTTAATACCGATTCTTACGGGTGAAAGAAGAAAAGCCAAAACAGAACAGCCCGACGGAAAACGGAAATATAAAAAGAAAGACACCACCGGAAACCGTCTTTGTGCCGATGATGTGATGACACGTGTAAACCTGAAAGCCTATCAGGACACATACGCCCAAAGTATGCAAGCATATGGACTAAAAAGAGGAATTGACGGATCAGAAGCAAAGCATATCACTAACTCACAATATTACCGTGATTTATTAAATCAGTCTGAAAGTATTCAAGCAGACATTAAAAACCTGACAGAGCAACGGGAACAGGCAGAAAAGGAACTTTCACGAATCAAAGGGGATATTAAAACCGGAGAATTAAAAAACGCAGTTGTCAGCACCACGACAAAAGCAGTTAAACGTTTTAATTCATTATTTGATAACAAGGAGATAACGCAAAAGGAGCAGGAAATAAAAGCCCTCACAAATGAAAACAACGATCTGAAAAAAGAAATCAGCCAACTAAACAATCATATTCAGAAAATGGAGAAAGATCACAAAGAGGAAACCGACAAATTGAACGAGACATTAGATAAGATATACTATCTTTTCCCTATAATCAAGGAATGGCTTAAAATCGAAGAACTATGCCGTTTTATCGGGTTTGGTAAAGATATGATAAAGGAATTAACACACAGAAAGCCCATCACCTTTTCCGGCTCTCTTCGCTCTCCTGAATTTAACAGGCATTTTAACACGGAAAACTCCACCGCTAAAGTAGAACACGCCCCCGAAGAACGGGGAAAACTCCGGCTGATGATTGACGGGATTAGTGATTCTGAGTGGTTCAGGAATAAGCGCAAGGAGTTTTTACAAATGGTAGGAGTTAAGCCAAAACAAACTTCAAAGGAGGAACACGGGAAAAGAAAAGGAATGAAATTTTGAAATAAGATTTTAAATGATGAGAATCATTTAGTGATAATGCCCAATGTCCACGTGTACATTGTTGCATATTTTTCCATTTTCAAAGTAGTTATGAAAATGTTATTTGCATCTTCAAAATTTTTGCCATCTATTATCGCCTGAATTAATCCTTTAGGGATATTTAATAATAAACATGAAAAAGTAAGTTCTGCAATTTCCCTGAATTTATTTTTTGTTGTTTCAATATTTGCAAAATTATTAAGGTTTAAGATTAATTCTATTTTTTCAATATGATCGATTTTACCACATAAATTATACATCATTGTATTAGGGATAACTCCCACTTCTGTTGGGTATAAATAATAGGTAGATACTGAAAAAAAATCTTCTTCATAAATACTCCATTTTCCTAATTTGCCAATACCATTTTGTGAAAGAGCATTTTTAACTTTATCAGCATGATTAAATAATTCTATTTTAATTTTAGATTTAGAAGATGCAGTTTTGGGTATTGTTGTAGTAATTTTTTTGATATAATCTTTTATGTCATTTCCAGGGCAAGGTGCTAATCCTAAATTATTTTCTATTTCTTTTAGCCGGAAAAATCTTACATTTGCTAAAAATATAATCCGCCATTTTAATAATCGGATCACTTTTCTGTCTCTACCTTTAAAGAACTGATTAATGGTAATAAAAGTCGATTCATATTCTGCATATAAAGCTAAAAAATAAAAATAGGGTAAAGTAAAAATAGGAAGTAAGAAAGGAAGTAAGAATGATTTTAAACTCCCCATTGTTAGTAATACATCGTATTCAGTAATTGTCTTATAAATAGTAAAGCCTAAAATAGAAATACCAAATATACTCAAAATAGTATTCAGAAAAGTTCTAACCTTTATATTAGTTGGTGTCGGTTCTAATGAATTATTAGCGTAACATTGCAATGCTATTAAAAAAGTAAATAGAGGTAAAAATATCAGTTCAAGAATAAGATTGAAAGTGTAAAAATTTACCAAATACTCAATTATAACTATAGCTTTAACATTATTCAATATTATTCTTTTAAAATAACTTGCATCTTCTATTTGCTTAATATTTACAAATAATATTAAGCCGGAGAAAAACAACCAAAAGCATGAATCTTTAATTAAAGTATAGTCCCATATTCCTATTTTATAAAGAATATAGATTATCCCTGAAGTATATAGTATTAGAATAATAAAAGCAGTAAATAATTTTTTTGCAAAGAATGCCTTTAAAACCTTTATGGAAGATTGTTTTACTGATTTGTTGAAAATAAGATAAAGCAACAAAATACTTAACCAACATAATAACGCAATTTCCCTTGTAGAAATATTATCTAACATTGTATGTAGAGGGGTATTGGTTGATATTTATTCAATCAATGGGATTTGACTCAACTATTCTCAAATTTTTGATATTACCTTTTATCAATGATTTATATTTATTATTTGCTTTATCCTTCCAAATCAACTCTAAATAATATTCGTCTGCTTCAATATATTGATTACGGGTATAAATAAAATGCAAGTATATTTGTTCTCCTTTATTCAAATCTAAAGGAAAAGGAGATGAAATAATTTTTAAATTCTGTGATAACACATTGATTGATAAAAGTGTTGCATTTTCCCCCTTATTATTTATATCAAATTTTAAAAAATCTTCTATACGCACTGAATATGTACCAATGTTTTTTATATATAATTCAGGTAAAATATCTATTCTATTCTTTGCTTTCAGAATTTCATTCTGTTTACTAAGTTCAGTTGTTTGTATTTTAGCATCAATTCTTGCTTTATAAGTATACCATAAAGTAAATCCCGCAATAATTAGTGCTAAGAGAGATATAATTATAGATGCAATTTCCATAGCATTATTTGATTGTAAGTTAAGAGTACAAATATAAATAGAATATTAAAAACTAATAAAAATATTTAGATATTCTATTGATTTATGTTACATTTGTCTAAATGAAATGCGTTGAATTCCGCAGCAAACCGGAACTTACAAACTCGGTGACAGTTTAATTTCAGAGTTTTGAAATATTGATATACAAGCGGTTAGGCAGGTCGTTACGATGCCTCTCTCTCCGCTGAGAATCAAAAAATCCCGTAGAACTCTAATTCTACGGGATTTTTTTCACAGTTATAATTTCGTCAAAGACAGCAAAAAACAGATTGCTTTAAAATAAAACCACCGTATGTCATATCGGTGACATTTATATTTTTAACAGACAGTATTAACACTTTTTTATATATATATAAAATAATTATATTTGCACAATCAATCAAGGATTACGTTGTAGAATATATCGTATTTAATATTAAAATTCATCCCTGCAATAATTATTTACAGGATATTACATATAAAAAACGTTAGTTTTTACCGGCTTCTGGAAACTTAAATAACTTCATGGTGTGTAAAATAAAGCGTAAATACTCCTATTCACCTATAGGTTTTATTCCGGCTGGCAGACCCAAAACATCTAAGATTTCAAAAAGCAGATAGAAACATTGTCCCACGTTTTTTATTCATTATTACGAACTGTCGGGGACAGACAGTAACATAACTATTTAAAATGAAAAAAACATTATTAGCTTTTTTGACAGGTCTTCTGTTTTTATTTTCAGCATGCAGCAGTGACAACGGAGGTGATAAAGATGATGTAACTTCAGAAACGATTAGTGCCAAATGGAATGTAAGCAGCCAAAGTAATTATGAATCATTTGAGTTTAATAAAAGCGGTAATTACATTGTTGTAGCAAAATCCGAAGTAAGATCGGAGGATAACAATACGGTTACTTTCGGTACTTACACGATCAAAGACAATGTAATAATAATGTCAGATTTCGGTAAATTAACCGTTACTGATATTTCTTCAAACGCGATCAATTTTACACTGACATTAAATAATAGTTCGGACGCTGTCAATGTTTCAGCTTCAAAGCAGCCGGAAGTAGCCAATACAACAAAAACAGAATTACTATGCCGTACCTGGATCAGTACAGGTGAGCCAGTCGATGGTCTGGATGGCAGTATTACAGAAGAAGGTATTATTGTTATATTCAGTCAGGCAGGAACATATCTCGTATACAATGATGATTTTGTTGACGGAGTAGGACTTGCCCAGTGGAAGTGGAAAGGAAACAATGAAAATGAATTCTATTACTCGTGGGGCAATTGGAACGACAATTGGGAAAATACCCGGGCTGTCATACATGAACTGACAAAGGACAGGATGGTCGTAGTTGAAAAATTCCCGGACGAGGACGATGAAATAACCGTACTAAAGCCGCTTGAAAACCTATAAAGATACAATCATCATAATCCTTGTGTACCTATATTTTTTTATTCTTCATTCACAACAGGGTATACAGACAAATATGCTTCAAAGGCGTAACCGCCTTTGAAGCATACCGAATAATTTGACATTTTCGGAAGAAATAACATCAAAATACCCCATAAAACTCTGCCTTCCCTTTATATCCAGACAAGGTGTTCACGTGAGATTCACACATAAAAGCATATTGTTCGTTATTCGTCAAAAACCGATTGCAAAAAGTATATAAATACAGCATAGAATCGATATACTAAAAGGATAAAGCAATACGGTCAGTAATTAAAATGCGATCTTTCATTCCATGAAACCGGCATTTTTCAATTATTTCAATCCACAGAAAGTTTAATAGAATGTAATCTGAATTATTGATAATTTAAATTAAATTACTAATTTTAGCACACATGCCCGTTAGATAACATTTTTATTCCTGAACATTCGCCACCGGAGAAGCAAAGTAATTGACAGGAGTTTATCAATCCTTTCTATAGTCCGGAGAATGCATTCAAGAATATGAGAATAATAAAGACCGATGATCCGGTGATATTCTATTTGTAGTGTATAAAAAACAGGACTGAGTTCATAAAACTGTATTACAATTATAATCATCGCTTATGAAACTTTGCTTCTTATATTTCGTCTTATGGAGTTGCACTGTACTGGCCGTGCAACCGGTAAAGCTAACAAAAGTACAGATGCTGGAAGATTTTGAATTCCTGCAAAAAACAATAAATGATTATGCTGTATTTATTCCGCTTGTAGAAAAACGCATGGGAATCTCGGTCCGTGATCATTTAAAAGCCCTGCAACAGGAAATAACTTCCGAAACGACCCCGGAAGAATTTGCCGTTTTAGTGAGACACGGACTAAATATTTTATATGACGGACATTCCAATTTTTGCGGAAAAGACGCTCTCAAATGGAATGTTACATCGACATATAATTATTTAAAAGAGGTAAGTAATGCAGAATTAGGCGATACCCTGTATGCCGACTACTATGCCTCTGTCGTTGCTGACCGTATCTACCAAAAAAACAAGAGCAATATCTTTTTTAAATATGCTGACGGGAAATATTATGTCACAAGTCCTTTTACCGTAAACGGTATATCTATAAAATCCGGTGAAGAAGTCACAGCAGTAAATGGGACTCCTATCGATACTTTTGTAAACAACCTGTTTCCCAAACTGTATTATACAGGTTGGGATCCCATTCATAAAAAGCTATACAGCGATATGCTGCTAACCTCTTTGCCTCCGGCCGGATATGAAACCTGTATTTTTACCATCGGCGATAAAAAAACACCTATTGACACACGGACACAAATCCCCGGAGTAGAAAAAATAAAATACGGTTTACCCCGAACACCTTTGGTTACCCTTCTGGAAAATGATATACTGTATATCCGGATGCCCATGATGATGAGTTACGGGTGGTATGTGAACCAAATTAAGGAAATATATCATCCGAAAATCAAAAAGGTAATTTTCGATATACGGCTAAACGGCGGTGGGGATGACAATGTGTGGAAAAAAATTTTAAGCCATTTACTGAAAACTCCTTTTCAATATACCTACCGGGTGGAGATGAACCATCGTGAAAATCTGAAAAATGCAATTGCAAACTTCGGAGAAATTGAAATACAAGGTAATAAGATGACTGTAAGCCGCGACAGGACCATTCTCCCCGACAGTAACAGCGTCGGGTTTGACGGACACATTTATATCTTACAGGGCCGCTATACCTATTCAGCCGCATCAGCTTTTATTTCAGCCGCAAAACAAAACAAGAAAAAATTTACAATTATCGGGGAACCCGGTGCCATGATCTCGGGATACACCTTCCCGGGGATTGTTTTTGTCCTGCCACATTCAAAAATTGTTTATAAAATAGCCTTTTCAACGGATGTAACAGGAGGAACAACCGATCCTTATATGGATCAGCCGGACATTCTCATTACTGAAAACATCGACGATTACCTGGACCGCTTTTTCACTCATAACCCACAGGAAATAAGTTATCTTCAGGAACGGGATAAATGCATAAAGTACGTGAAAGGATTACAATAAAACAGTGTGGTTTAAAATATTCTGCCAACGGAACTTGATTTTTGTCAAAAAAATATTATAATACAAAAATACATGTTATTTCATCCTACATTTGTAAAAACAGGAATTCAATACGTATCCGGGTCGCATATATTATTCCGGAAACAGCCTTTTTCCCCTGGCACAATAAACGGTAATAAATAATTATATTTATGCAAAGATTAAAAACATACGTTATCCTAATCATCATAATTATTACAGGGATTTCGTTTACAGCCTGTACATTTTGCCGAGGGCTTCTATACGGAGGTCCCGGTATTACAGACCATAAACATTTCACTCAGGCTATCATACACAAGGGGGACTGCCCGTTTCATTTTGCCACAGGAGATGATCCTATATGCAAAAAGTTGAAATTCAAGGTATCTCACAAAGGAAAGTTGATCGCCTATGCACCGCTGGACACATTATTATCCTATACTCCGACAGTAGCTTTTGTAATTATTCGCAATGATTCCATTCTGTTTGAACAATATGCCCACGGATATGACCGTGACAAGATTTCAACTATCTTTTCTGTTTCCAAAACACTCACCTGTTTACTCGCAGAAATAGCTATTGATGAAGGAATAATATCTTCTATTGATGATCCTGTGGTAAAATATGTTCCGGAGTTAAGCGAATGTGATCCCACGTGGAATCAGGTTACGATACGTCACCTCATGGATATGCGCGCAGGAATAAAATTCGACGAAAACTACGCAAGCAGATCCCCTTTCGGTAAGATGGCACGAATGTACTATGGAAGTAACAGTCTGGGACAAATAAAAAAAATGAAATTTGAATCCCAACCCGGTACCACATCCAATTACCAAAGTATTTCAACGAATGTGCTGGGACTTGTCATTGAACGTGCAACCGATAAACCGCTGGCAAAATATATGGAAGAAAAAGTATGGCAACCGTTAGGAATGGAATACAATGCTTCGTTGAGTCTTGACAGTAAAAAACATCGTTTCCCGAAAGCGTTCGGCGGTTTTTCCGCAACAGCCATAGACCTTGCCAAAATAGGCCGCCTATACCTGAATAACGGGAACTGGAACGGTCAGAAAATCATAGATTCTACCTGGATCAACCAATCCTCCAGCCCTTATATTGAAAATTACGGTTATCAGCTCAGTTGGCGTACGATTCGGAACACAGTACTCGATACAACAAAGAAGGCTTTCTTTACAGATTCGCTGGCCGTCGTCGCAAGAATCAGAAAACTCGGAGGCAATCCGTCAGAACATACAATTGTAAAATTGGATAAAGGGCGAGGTGCAAAGAAAACGACATGGGTCGGATTTAATTATAATTCGGGAGCCTATTATGCACTGGGTATTCTGGACCAGGTAATATATATAAATCCGGCAAAGCGGATAGTTATGATCCGGACCGGCAAAAAGGACAAAATATATGATTACCCCTACCTCATGCACCGCTTAACAGATTATTTATAAAAAAGAAGATTTTTTGCAGATATTTAGTATATTGCCGATATAACAGTAAAACCTAATAGCAAATTCGATGAAAAAAAGATTGATATTCATTTTGGCCGCCTCAGTCATCCTTACTTTTCAAAGCAATGCCCAACTCCTTTGGAAGATATCTGGAAACGGACTGGAAAAGCCGTCTTATCTTTTCGGCACCCACCACGTAGCGCCTATTCATATTTGCGATAGCATCGCCGGTTTTAATGAAGCATTTAACAGCTGCAAACAACTATACGGCGAACTGGAACTGGATGATATACAAGCCGTATCAAAAGAAATTGCTAAATATACGCTGTTACCCCAAGACAGCCTGCTCGATAAATTATATACTCCGGAAGAATATAAACTGATAGATGAGGTAGTTAAAAAAAATATGGGCGTAAGTGCCGATCAACTGAAAATGCTGAAACCCGTCACCATATCGACCCAATTGTCTGTAATCATCAGTATGCAGGCTTTTAATGATTTTAATCCGACCTTACCATTGGATGCTTTCCTGCAAAAAAAAGCGAAAGAACAAGGCATGTCCGTAAAAGGATTTGAAACATCATTGTTTCAAGCCCAGATACTATTTGGCGAACCCCTGCCCCAACAAGCCAGTGCTTTACTGAAAACAATCAAACATTTCGACAAAATGAAACCTTTTATCATTGAAATGTGTGATGTGTATATGAAACAAAATCTGGACAGCATATTTAAGCTAATGCAAGATCCGGAATTAAGTTTTACTCCGGAAGAAATGAACAGATTGGTTAATAACAGGAATCACAACTGGAGCCAACAATTAAAAGATATTCTCCCGCAGCAACCCACCTTTATTGTGGTCGGAGGCGGACATCTTCCCGGTAGCAACGGGCTGATCGAATTGTTACGTAAGCAAGGTTTTACTGTCACTCCTGTCGAATAGACTCAGGTATCATCCAAGTAATTATTAACCTTGTATATAAGAAAATAATTTACAATCTCTCGAAACCGGCAATATTACATTCAGTATTAAATTAAGGCAGAACTAAAGAAATCGTTTCTCTATTATCAAAATTATCGTTTACATTACAGGATAGTATTCAATTGGAGAAATAATTTTTTATTCAGATCAATCGAAGCGCTATTGCATCTCTTCAGTCTCACGTTACTGAAAAATCTATAAGAATTTATCCGAACAAAAATAATGAGATAACAGTAATTCATTATCTTGCACACAAAACGCTTAACATTATTTAGATGATACGAACAGCCAATATTAATCTCCAAATTATGCCGTTATGAAAAAACGATATCCTTTTTTATTGTGCTTGTTGACATCAGTCCTATTGATAAGCCCTGCAAAGGCTCAAAATTACGATATTAAAAATAATGGCCGATATTTGGGGCGAAGTTTATCTTTTCCATCCCTCAGTCATACGGACAGACAAAGAAGTCAGATGGGAACAGGAATTAATTTCATTTCTCCCCTCTATTAAAAGGGAATTTACTGAAGATGAATTTATACAAACAGTTAATAATAAATTACTTTCAATATTAGACGACCGTTTTACACGAATACAAAAAATTGGAGGGGAAGTACCATATTACAATACCATTCAAAACAACAAAGAATTTGATTATATACGATTTAATGAATCTCAATTATCGAATATCGGTAGTTTAATCACTATTGACAGCAGCATTACTGACCAAAATTCTCAAAAACCGCTTGTCATCGACATTCGTATCAATAAAAAACTAAATACAGATTATCATACCAATACCTTTTTCGACTACTTTATATCAATGTTTTTGTCTGAGCCACTCATGTTAAGCCAGCAGATATCCCGAGAACACTTCGGATGGGACGAATGGAATGATTAGTGGTTTTATGAACCAATGTTGTTTTTATCGGTGAACAAACTCAAGGTACAGACGGCGAGGTTTCTAAAATTCACATGCCGGGTAATGGAGAAATCGCATTTACAGGCCAGCGGATTAAATTCGGCAATGGAAAAGATTTTTATGGAACAGGCATCTCTCCGGATATTGTGGTAAAAAATACAATCGATGGAGTGAAAAGCAACCGGGACGAGATTCTCGAGTGTGCATTAAAGTACATGACGGAAAAATAACAATACCTACGACCATGAAAGTAAACATAATAGTTTAAAATCAACATTTCAAATGTTAACCATCTTGAAAATGCCGTTTTTCTCCTCATTAATGATATATAAAGGATTTAAACGAAAAATTATTTGAAGGCATACTTTTCTTTTATTACTGAATATGATCTAAAATCAATATCCGACAAACACCTGTTCCAAAACGATCTTTCAATACTTTCCCGTATCGGATAAAGATATTATAACAGCCCTTTCAGCAAACTCGGGACAACCAAGTCAAGCAAAATACATATAAAGAAAAGTTTTCAATTAGTCAGGAACAGTTGATAACTATTTATTATCCTTGACCTATGATTTTTCTTTGTTTCTCAAGTAAGGATAGATATACTATTGTAGAATCAATAATGTATCATCTTAAAAACTATGGTTTATCGGTTTGGTACGATTATCATAAGTTAATTCTTGGAGACGACAGAGACTACCGAAACTTAATCGAAGGCATTGAGCAAAACAATTATGCAATAGTGCTATTAACTGAAAATGTTTTTGATTGTGTCTGTGCAAATGACGAATTAAATGTCATTCACCGGCAATATATTAATGGGCGAATACATGTGTTCCCAATTTTTTATAAAATTACAGCTTTGGAATTGCCTTTAAACTACCAATGGCTATGTAAACTTATTTATAATGAAGTCGATGACAAAACAGGAACTTTAATGACATGTAATCAAATTATATTAAAATACTTATTAGATAAAAATGCGTTATATGAAACAAAAGTATTGACAGATTATATAAAAATACCTGTCCAGGATACCTATATAAAAGAAATGATATCAATTTATTTCGAGGTCGATTATGACAATATAAATGTTCGAATGGCCATATTATACTCTATCTTTAAATATCTAACTTGTAAATATGATTCATTTCAATACCCTCATTATTGTTTACGGACTTTCAAAAGACTTTATGAATTAACCAAATTGAAAATTCAAATAGATTTTAAAGAATTATCAATATTAGAAAATTCTCTGTTATTAATGCTCAATACAATAGCTAATCAATATTTTGAAGAATGTCAATAATTATTTCTGCTATTATTTCAGGGTCTTTATTTGTTTTTAATTGATCGATATATCTTTCTAAATAAGGATATAGCGTAATATTGTCTTTTACTTCCTGCCATATTATTTCACTTTGATAACCGGTACTCCCAATAGGAATGATTACTTTTTTCTTAGACTTTGCTATTTCAAATTCTTCTTTTACTCCTATAGAATATTTTAAATCTACACTTTTTCCGAAGATAAAGATAACGGAACTTGAATCTTCTATAAGCATATTTCTGTGTCTGAATTTATCTTCAGAAGGCATTAATTCCTGAAAAGGTCTCATAATCAAATAGCGTTCAATATTGAAAATATTATTGGTCAGCATGTACTGCATCGCATGTCCCGCAAGATAATTTTCAATTTTTCTTCCCATTCCGGTTATAATTCTATAACCAGATGACAATATTTTATTTGATAATTCTTTGCATAATCTGTCTGCAAATTGATTTTCTTCTTCAGGCAAGACGTCGAATGAACCAGAAATAAAAACTTTCTTTAAAGTGACTCTTCTATTCAATTCTCTCAATATTGTATGAATATCGGAATATTCATCAATTAAAAGTGTTTTAATATGATATCTTTGTTCAAGATCTTTTATAAAATAAAAAAAATACGGATTATCTGGTTCATTTTTGATTATTGTATAATGATATCCCATACTATTTCCCAAACAATCATGTATTTTTTTTATGCAATTTAATACCAGAGAGTCGGTAAAGCTATAACCTAAAAATAGAAATGTATCTGAAACCAAAGCCTTTTTTAAAAAGGTAATCATTAACTCACGAGTTTTTTCATGTCCTTCAATATCGTCCTGGGTAATAACTATATTTTGTAAATCACTTATATCTCCATTAAGTTTGAATACATTGACAATATTATCATTAATATGAGTCAAATCATAATTAGAATGAATGGTTTTTGATCGAATGTGTCTTTTCTCTAAATTTTTTTCTATAACCTTATCGAAATTAGTCGTCCATATCTGTTTGAATTTACTTTCAATCAATATTTCTATTATCTCACTTTTATATTCAAGACGATCGATATTCTCTGAAATTACATCAGATAAGGCTGGTGCTCCAAATTCATTTACATAGTATTGGGCTAATTTAAATAAATCAATATCTTTTATATTTGAAAGCTTTAGTTGTTTGAGACAAGGAGCTAAAAGATTCTGCCATGCTGGATAACCTGCTTCTATTGATATACCAGCTCCAACAAAAAGTGAAAGATTTTCATCTAAAAGCTTTTTTGAAAGGATAGATAAGAACTGTTCTTTAGATATATTTTGAGATAATGATAGATGCATAATAAATAGTTATCAGTTATTCAAATTTCATTACTTAGTATGTGTACTTTTACTTGAACTCAAGTAAAGAAAAAGATAGTTATTATTTCCTTTACCGATTGTCAATCAACGAGCAAGTGACGTAAATACAATATATATACTTAAATACAACACCTTCAAATTACAGAATAATTCTTTTTTAGAATACGATTAAAATATAAACCCAAATTAGATTTCGCATAATAAAATTTATATTTGCATAAGCTATCATGCAACAAAATAACTCAACATCTGAATACAACTTCTGTAAATCCGGGGAAACTTTGTATAACACTTAATACGCTTGATTCAAGATAACAATAGATATACATACTTCTCTACATCCTATTAAGCAAATATATAATTTGTTTTTCAAATTTACATAAATAATTCTCCAATATTCAAAACAGTAACAAACATTTTCACTTCATCACAGAAAAATAAGTATAAATAATACAAAACATCTGATTTAACCTAGAATCTGATATTATTCAAAACGTACAATATTTGTAATCTAACGTTACAAACAAAACTGATAAATTATCCGCCAATGTTTCAAAAAGACGGCAGAAATATATAAGGATAACTATAAATGCTCAATAAGTTTATAATTACACAAGCACCAGGTAATCGTATTGAAGAAGAATTACCGGAAGGCCGGTATACTATATATTACTGGGATTGGCAAAAATAAATTTCCGGGGCTCTGAAAACCTGAAAAATCTTCTCTCTTCCGGTATTCCCCATTCACGCATAAATTTGAAATTTACAACCGAAATCAATTTCATATTTCTTGTAGCAGAAGTAATCATCTGTAAAGCGTTTTTCAATAGAAAAACGACCATTTTATGACACGATCAACAAAAAGGCTTTTTAGAAACAGCAACCCAAGCGGATAATATCCGTAAACACAATTACACTTTTATTTGTTCTTTTTGAATAAATAAGGTACAGAATAATATGAACACATTAATTATAAACAATCCTTTTACGGATATTTATTTCAACCTGGCAGCCGAAGAATTTCTGTTGAAAAACCGGCCGGAGAATATCCTTATGTTGTGGCAGAATACTCCGTCCGTCGTTCTCGGTAAACACCAACGGGTAGAAACCGAAATCAACCTGACTTACGTAAAGGATAAACAAATCCGGATAGCCCGGCGATATTCGGGCGGTGGTACGGTTTACCACGATCTGGGCAATCTCAATCTGACATTTATCGAAAATACAAACGTTCCGGACTTTGAAAAATACACCCGAAAGACACTCGAATTTCTGAATTCAATCGGAGTACAAGCTCAAAAAGACACCCGGCTGGGCATAAATATCGGACACTTAAAAATTTCCGGAAGTGCCCAGTGCATCTACAAAACAAGGTGTATGTATCATTGTACCCTACTCTATGACACGAATCTGACAGCCCTGACAGCCTCACTTGCTGTTTCCCGAATCTTACCGGCACCGAAAACCGGATACTCCGTCGCCTCTGTAAAAAGTCCGGTAACCAATATCAGTAAATATTTGCAGTATCCCCCAGACACCGACGACTTTAAAAACCAAGTCCTCGCGTTTTTCCTCAATACAATGCCTCAAAAACAGATTTACAATCTGAATCCCGATGAAATCAATCGGGTCGAACAACTCAAAAACGAAAAATACGCTACCACACAGTGGATTTTCGGTAAAGATTTCTAGGTAATTTATACCCGAACATTCAGGAACGGAAATTCGTTTAACAATAGTCATCAATTCCTAGTTATACTGAATTGATGTTAAATTATAAACATATAAAGTACCACTACCATGTCAATATTCGAAATAAAAATGCCTAAACTAGGCGAAAGCATCACAGAAGGCACCATTACCTCCTGGTCTGCCAAAGTCGGTGACACCATAAAAGAAGACGATATACTACTCGAAGTCAATACTGCAAAAGTAAGTGCCGAGATTCCGTCGCCCGTATCCGGAAAAATCGTCCAGATATTTTTCCAGACCGGAGACGTCGTCCCCATCGGCAAGGTTATTGCTACCGTCGATACAGACGGAAACGGCACAGATAACACAACCGAAGCTGCACCCCCTGAAAAAACAGAAACATCCGTTCCCGAACCAACGGCCACCACTACGGCTGCTCCGGCAAGTATTCCGGTAACAGCACAGGCCGCCAAATCAGAAACCGAAAGATGGTATTCCCCCATTGTACTTCAAATCGCCCAGGAAGCCAAAATCTCAAATGAAGAATTGGCTCATATCAAAGGTACCGGCTATCAGGGACGGTTAAGTAAAAAAGATATCAATGAATATATCGGACAAAAGAAAAAAAGTATATCTGCTACAACTCCTGTTGCCGGAACAAAAGCAGAAGTCCCGATATCTTCCCCGGCGGCTACTCCTTCTCAACATTCATCTACCCCTGATAATGCGGAAAACGAGATACGCCCTATGGACTACGTGCGCCGTCTGATTGCAGACCACATGGTAATGTCAAAAAACGTATCTCCTCATGTCACCAGCGTAATAGAAGTAGACGTTACAAAACTGGTACAATGGCGGA
This sequence comes from Culturomica massiliensis, assembly GCF_900091655.1. Taxonomy (NCBI): domain Bacteria; kingdom Pseudomonadati; phylum Bacteroidota; class Bacteroidia; order Bacteroidales; family Odoribacteraceae; genus Culturomica; species Culturomica massiliensis. Next base: position 103,568 of record NZ_LT594620.1, on the reverse strand, counting down.
ACAAGAACAAAGATGCCTTTTTCCGCCGCGAAGGTGTTAAACTGACATTTATGCCGGTCATAGCCGAAGCTTCAGCCAAAGCTCTGGCTGAATATCCACTGGTGAATTCTTCAGTAGACGGATACAACATCATACTGAAAAAGCACATCCATATCGGTTTCGCCGTTTCGCTTCCGGACGGAAATCTCATCGTACCTGTCGTACACGATGCAGACCACTCCAATCTGAACGGTCTGGCCGTAGCTATGGATACCTTGGCCCTAAAAGCACGGGACAACAAACTACTCCCCGAAGACATTGCCGGAGGTACTTTTACGATCACCAATTTCGGCACCTTCAAAAGCCTTTTCGGTACGCCGATCATCAATCAGCCCCAGGTTGCCATACTGGGAGTCGGTTACATCGAAAAGAAACCCGCCGTCATCGAAACACCGGAGGGTGATGCCATTGCCATCAGACACAAAATGTACCTGTCATTATCTTATGACCACCGTGTGATAGACGGTGCCCTCGGCGGACAATTTTTACGCAGGGTAGGCGATATTCTGGAAAACTGGCAAAGTTAACTTAACCTTTTAGTACAACAAAAATGAAAAAATACGACATAAAAAACACAGATAAGGAAACCCTGAAAAAATGGTTTTACCTTATGACTTTAGGCCGTGCTCTCGACGAAAAGGCTCCGGTCTATTTGCTGCAATCCCTGGGCTGGTCGTTCCACGCCCCCTATGCCGGACACGATGGCATCCAACTGGCCATCGGTCAGGTATTTAAAAAAGAAGAAGATTTTTTGTTTCCCTATTACCGGGATATGCTCACCGCCCTTTCAGCAGGCATTACGGCAGAAGAAATCATATTGAACGGCATTTCCAAAGCCACGGACCCCGGGAGCGGCGGCCGTCACATGTCCAACCATTTCGCCAAACCGGAATGGCACATTGAAAACGTTTCTTCCGCCACGGGCACCCACGACCTGCACGCCGTCGGAGTCGCCAGAGCTATGGTATATTACGGACACAAGGGGGTAGCCATCACCTCTCACGGGGAATCGTCTACTTCCGAAGGTTTCGTTTATGAAGCCATCAACGGTGCCAGTACAGAGTGTCTGCCTGTTATTTTCGTCATACAGGACAACGGATACGGCATATCCGTACCCAAGAACGAACAAACCGCCAACCGCAAAGTCGCAGATAATTTTTCAGGATTTAAGAATCTTAAAATCATTCACTGTAACGGTAAAGACGTTTTCGATTCGATGAATGCCATGACGGCAGCCCGGGAACATGCCATCAACACCCGTAATCCGGTTATTGTACAAGCCAATTGCATACGGATCGGCTCTCATTCCAACTCAGACAAGCATACCCTTTATCGGGATGAAAACGAATTGGCCTATGTGAAAGCTGCCGACCCGCTGTACAAATTCCGCAGAATGCTGCTTCGCTACAAACGGTTTACAGAAGCAGAGTTACTGCAAATTGAAGAAGAGGCAAAAAAAGAACAAAATGCCGCTCACCGCAAAGCTTTGGCAGCCCCCGATCCGACGGCCGACAGTATATTGAAATTTGTTCTGCCCGAACCCTATCAGCCTCAGAAATACAAAGAAGGTATCCAAAACCAGCCAGGAGAAAAGCAAACCATGGTAACCGCCTTAAACGAAACTCTGAAAGCCGAGTTCCGCCATAACCCGGACACCTTTATCTGGGGACAGGACGTAGCAAACAAAGAAAAAGGAGGCGTCTTTAATGTTACGAAAGGTATGCAGCAGGAATTCGGGGAAACACGGGTATTCAGCGCTCCGATTGCTGAGGATTATATCGTCGGAACAGCCGACGGGATGTGCCGCTTCGACCCGAAAATACATGTCGTCATCGAAGGTGCCGAATTTGCAGACTATTTCTGGCCCGCCGTCGAACAATATGTAGAATGTACCCACGAATATTGGCGGAGCAACGGAAAATTCACACCCAATATTACGCTACGTCTGGCTTCCGGAGGATATATCGGAGGCGGATTGTATCATTCACAAAACATCGAAGGCGCCTTGACCACACTGCCCGGAGCACGTATTGTATGCCCGTCTTTTGCTGACGATGCTGCCGGGTTACTACGTACCAGTATGCGCTCCAAAGGCGTTACCCTGTTTCTGGAACCCAAAGCCCTGTACAACTCCGTTGAGGCAGCCAGCGTTGTGCCCGACGATTTTGAGGTACCTTTCGGTAAAGCACGTATCCGCAGAGAAGGCAGCGATCTGAGTATCATCACTTACGGAAACACCACCCATCTTTGCCTGAAGGCAGCCGATCGTCTGGCAAAAGAAAACGGATGGAATGTTGAAGTCGTCGATATCCGTTCCCTGATCCCGCTGGATAAAGAAACAATATTCGCTTCCGTACAAAAAACAAGTAAAGTACTGGTTGTACATGAAGATAAGGTTTTTTCCGGCTTCGGAGCAGAACTGGCAGCCACGATAGGTACTGAAATGTTCCGTTATCTGGACGCTCCCATACAAAGAGTCGGTTCGACCTTTACTCCGGTAGGTTTCAACCCGATACTGGAACATGCCATTCTTCCCAGCGAAGATAAAATTTTCAAGGCAGCCAAAGAACTGCTCGAATATTAACAACAGATAGAAACAACACCATGAAAAAAATAGGCTTATTTTATAAGACAGACAGCTCCAAAACAGCTCTCGTTGCTCAAAAAATCCAGCAGGAATTCGGAAAAGGCATCGACATTATTCACATCGAAAAAGCCTGGAAAAAGGAATTTGAAAGCTACGATAATATTATCGCAGGTACTTCCACCTGGTTTGACGGAGAATTGCCGACCTATTGGGACGAACTGATCCCCGAACTGGAAACATTGAACCTGCAAAATAAAAAAGTCGCTATATTCGGTTTGGGAGACCAGGTTAACTACCCCGACAACTTTGTCGACGGTATCGGCATTCTCGCCGAAGCAATGGAAAAAGCCGGAGCCACAGTAATCGGCTATACATCCCCCGCCGACTATCAATTCAACCGGTCACTGGCACTGAAAGACAACCGGCTGTCAGGACTTGCCATAGATATCGAAAATCAATCCGATAAAACGGAAAAGCGTATCAAGGCATGGGTCAAGCAACTGAAACAAGAATTTGAGTAACACCCGAAAACGTCCTCCGATAAAACGCTTCCTAAAATCAAATGCTGTTTCCGGAGTCGTTTTTCTACGGAGGACGTTTTTTCTACTTATGTCATATATGCAAACAATATTATTCGACGGATATTGTAATCTATGCAGCTCCTCGGTCAGATTCATCCGACGCAGAAACTCTGCTGCATCCTTCCATTTCATCCCATTGCAATCAGATGCCGGACAACGTCTGCTCCAAAAAAACGGAATCAATATCAAAGACAACAGTACTGTCGTCTATATCAAGGATAACCGCTATTTTCTACGATCGAGTGCCCTTTTGCATATATGCAAAGACCTTGGAAAAGGCTGGCAATTAATTTACTATAGCCTGGTACCGATCCCTACGTTTATCCGCGACCCCGTTTACACCCTGCTGGCCCGTTTACGATACCGGATATGGGGCCGACGCAACCGTTGTTTCCTACCACCTCCATCATCCCGACCGGAATAGTAAGTATTGATTATTTTTCCATTTCACTACAGGTAAGGACAACCAGTATTTTATCGATACGTGCCCCATCCATATCCATAATTTCGAACTTAAAATCTTTCCATTCTACACATTCTCCGCTTTGCGGAATATGTTCCAGCAGTTTCAGCACCAATCCGCCCACAGTATTAAAATCGTTATCACTGGAATACAGGTATTCTTTTTCAAAATAAGATAAAAAGTCGTACAAAGTGCATTGTCCGTCCACCAGCCAACCTTCATTATCTTTCCGCTTGATGATATCCGGTTCGCTGTATACATCTTCAATCGTTCCGACTAAACCTTCCAGAATGTCTTTCAAAGTAATAATTCCCTGACAAGTGCCGAATTCATCACAAATCAATGCCTGACTGACGCGCTGTTCCTTCATCCGCCCGAGTACTTTATAGACATTCATACTTTCATGAAAATAAGTGGCAGGACTCAAAACCTGACCAATATCAAAATCCTCTTTATCAAAGCAAAATACAAGATCTTTCAAGGTAACAATCCCTTTGACATTATCGAAATTATGGTCAATCACCGGATAAACCTCATATAAATTTTGTTCCAATACCTCCCGGATCTGGGTGTTACTCATATTTATATCCAGAGCGACTACGTCCGAACGATGCGTCATCAGGGAACTGACCTTCAAATCCCCCAGCATAAATACCCGTTCGACAATATCCTGCTCAACTTCCTGTACAGCCCCGTCTTTTGTACCTTCCTGAATGATAGACCGGATTTCTTCCTCAGTTACTTTTCCCGAATCGGATTTAAGGCCCAACAGATTAAAAACAAAAGCCGTACTTTTTGCCAGCAACCAGACAAAAGGAGAAGCAACCAATGCTAACAGATACATCGGACGGGCTACAACCTTAGCAGCCCTTTCCGCTACACTCATTCCGATCCGCTTAGGAACAAGCTCTCCGAAAATTAAGGTAAAATAAGTCACTAACGCCACAATAACAGTCTGGGCTAACGGACGTGATACTGAAGCAGAAACACCCCATCCCATTAAAACTTCAGAGAAATCATCAGCCAACACGCTCCCCGAATATATACCGGTCAAAATACCGATAATGGTGATTCCGATCTGTATCGTTGATAAAAACTTATCCGGTTCGTTTACAAGCTTCAGAACCACCCGGGCCGATTTACTCCCTTTCTTTATTTCATTAGACAAATGGGATTTTCTTACGGAAATCAATGCAATTTCAGACATAGCCAAAACCCCGTTCAATACAATCAAAATTATAATTACAATTAACTCGTTCATCGTTTATTCAAAATTATCAATCCGCTATTTTAAATACATTCACATAAAACCTATATTACACAAAAGGAACAACAATCATTCCCAATGAATAACAGAGTTAAATCCGCAAAAACAAAACCAGCAGAAAGAGAGCAGTATGAAACAATACCGTCCTTTTATAGAAAAACCTTGATATACCTCCCTTACAGGCAGATATATCAAGGCAAATTATATGATCATCTAAATCTTCGAAGACAAATTAAACAATGGTTTACAGATACAAATATAGTAATGATACCTCTATCATACAATAGAGTATGCTCTCACTCTACTATTAAATTTAGTAAAAATCACTTAAAAAGATCGACAAAAAAAATCCCATTTATAAAATAAATCCGGTATATTCAGATTGATATACAGACACCGGATTTTGAAAAGGTCCGATTTTCCCCGCCTGAATAATACCGAAACGGGATAACAAAAAAGTCACCATTACTGGTGACCTGCGAGCTGTTAGTGAGATTTGAACTCACGACCTCTTCCTTACCAAGGAAGTGCTCTACCCCTGAGCTATAACAGCAAAATCAAAAGAACTGTTTCATCATCTGCCGGATTTTACATCCGTTTCTGATCTCCAAGCTTCTTGCCGGATAAGCTCCGCCAATTCGACAAATGCTTCTTAAACTTCTTAGCAGATAGACTTCGCCGATCCGCCAACATTTTCTTTTGAGCCTCTTGTCGGATTCGAACCAACGACCCCGAGATTACAAATCACGTGCTCTGGCCAACTGAGCTAAAGAGGCAGGTGGGTAAGCGAACTATGTCGCACCGCTACGACCATCTACCCTTGCTGCCTTCCGACCCTGGGGGGATTCGACAGGAGCTGGTCGCATAGGACTTACCCGGGCACAAAAGTAGTAAATTCCGGTTACCTACCAAAATTTTTTTCTTTTTTTTCTTACTACGATTAGCATTTCTTATACAACTCAATATTATTCAATTCCTTAAACGTTAAAAAAGAAATTACATGCAACCTCTTTTACTTATTTTTGGTATAAACAGTATAATTTATAAAAAACAAAAAGAAATTTAATCTAATATACTATGTACAACCTTTGGAATAATGAAGCGAACAATTACGATAGTAACAGTCGTTTCTTAGCCCGTTTAAATATAACACTGGCTTCTCACAATTGCAGTCCCGACAGCATGAAAAAAGTATTGGCAACAATTGCCAATCACTACGGTTATGACAGAATAGATATCATCACCATTCATCCAGACCGCACCTTTTCCGTTCCCTATGAATGGTGCCAAAAAACAGTTACTCCCCTGAAGAACAATACGAAAACATCCTGCTTTTATGCAAAAGAACTGGAAGATCAATTAAACACACTCGGTTATATCTACATTCAAACGCCGGAAGAAATACATTCTCCGGAATTGAAGGCTTACTTACAAGCTTATAACACGGCAGACCTGCTCATGCTACCCTTGTTTTCCCGCTATCTTTTTTCATTTATCGCCTTTTCGCATTGCAGCACCCCGGTATCGACCGATATAAAAACGATACCGCATCTGGAAATGCTGGCGGATATGATTGCAACGAATATGGAAAAAAACCTTACAATCCAAAAACTTTTCTTCCGGCTTCTTCAAACGGCCAAGATTTCTTCAACCCCTATTTATAACCGATTCTAAACAAACTATGGATATTAGCAGCAAAAAATATGCTTTATCTATCTTCATTCCCACAGTTCCGCTTTTTGAAAGAATAAGCAGAACTGTGGAAAAAGAACAATTCACCGTCATTCCCATCTGCTGCGAGCAAGAATTCGAGAATACCGATGCCGATTTGATATTATTACAATACGAAACACTTGTTCCCGGTCAATGTAATATCATACACCGAATCCGCCAAAACAAATCGACCCGGAATACACCGGTTATATTTATCGCTTCGGCAAACGACAGTAATATCATCGGCGAATGCCTCAATTTCGAATCCACTGATTTCGTCACTTTACCGTTACGAGAAAAAGAGCTTATTCTTCGCATCCGGCACCAATTATCGCTAATTGAAGCCCAACGGACCATTAAGCAACAAAACGAACAACTCCAACAAACACTGCAAGCCAGAGATAAACTGTATTCTGTCATTGCACATGACCTGCGTTCGCCGATCGGAACAATAAAAATGATCAATGCAGCCATCGAGACTGAAAAGGAAAAGATTACCAATCCCAGCATCCGGAAAAAATTCGAAATGATCAATGAAACAACGGAAGAAGCCTATAACTTACTGGAAAATCTATTACGCTGGACACGTAACCGGCATGGAAAAACAAAGGTCATTCCGACTCTATTCGACCTTTCTATAGCAACGCGTCAGGTACTGTCACTTTTCACCACCATTGCAAAAGCCAAAAATATCCGGTTAACGAATCAGCTTCTCCATTCCTTACCGGTATATGCGGATGAGGATATGATCAAAACAGTACTTCGGAATCTGATATCCAATGCTATAAAATTCACTTATCCGGATGGTAATATCGAATTGTATTCGACTGTCGAAAAAGATTATGTAACCATTGCCATCAAAGACAACGGGCAAGGTATCAAAAAAGAAGATCAAAAATATCTACTACAGGAAAATCATTCGGTCAGTACTTATGGAACACGCAACGAGAAAGGCAGTGGCCTGGGCCTGATCTTAAGCCAGGAATTCATCAAATTAAACAACGGAAAGCTTTATTTTACCTCGGCAGAAGGACAAGGAACGACATTCTACTTCGCTCTCCCCAAAGCAAAACCGCAATCACCCATGACACAATAACTCGTCATACATCCGCAGTGCTCCCCACGCATCCGTAGCGGCATATTTTACCTGCTGGGGAGTCAATTGAAGTGCTTCCCAATTGGTTACCCGTTGCCGTTTCGAAATCTTTACCCGGAAAATAATAGCCATCAGTTTAGAAAAAGACTTTTCTTTTATGCCATATTTTACGACAAAATCCTGTAAATCCACAAAAGATGCCGGCGTAAAACTTTCCCGCTCTTTCAACATACGCAAATCGTCCCGGATACCTACTCCGATTTTTTTGATACGAACATCGGCTAATAACCGGCGCAACGAAGGCGTAAAACCGAATTTATTCAAACGGAACAAATACACCCGTTCGGCAGCCGCCAATTGCAAAAGGCTGACTGGATATGTCTCTCCTTTATGGAAAGCCGGACGAGTTTCCGTATCAAATCCCAGACAAGAATGAGCCGATAAATAAGCAACGGCCTCATCCACCTCTCCCGCATTCTCAATCACCCGGATTTCTCCGTCAAAGGCAAAAACCGGAAATGTCTCAATTTCTTCCCGGGTAATTGTTTCCTGATATATTGTTTCCATTTTTTATTCTTTTTCTATTCCTTCTTCCACGATCCGATACACAACCTGATGAACAGCCCTCAACACTCCGGCACACGCTCTTCCCCAATACAACTCGAAATTATTATTCAATGTCCACAATGCCTCCCCGATAACCTCCGGAATTCCACATCTATACGATACGATAAAATTTTTCAAGTCCTGATAAATATCACAAACCTTCTCCGCTATAGAATGAATTACCGGAGCTTCACTGTACTGCATATTATCATCGAATACTTCCAGATATTCATCATACTCACCGAATAAACGGTGTAATTCCCCATACAAATAATTGTACTGCTCTTCAGTTACCGAATCTTCGGCCAAACCTTCCTCGTCACAATCACAAGCTGGCATCAAACTACCTTTCAGATAGATCAACGGAATAAATTTCTGAAGCCGGCAAAATACATCCTGACGCTCCATAGAAGGTATTGTCTCCACAAAATCGCAAAACTCTTTTGCTACAGCTACAAATTCAATAACTTCTTTACTATAACCGACATGCTGAAAATCTTCCATAATATTTCACTTTATCTTGCCCCGATTCCGTTTTCTTTTGGAACGGCAAAGTTACAAAAAAATTAACTTATATCCTTTCTATTGCATAAGAGATAAGGTTTTCAATCTGTTAAACTCCGCAAATGTTTCTGTAAATTATTGCAACATAGTCCATTTTCCTGATCTATATCAAATCAACCGAAAAAATGAGACCATTGTATCCTCAAATTAAAAATCCCTTCGCAGAAAAATCTTCAAATTATAATTCGTATCTTCGCCCTATAAAACAAAACTAGAATGAGATTTGACGAATTAGGCCTGGATGAAGCTGTTTTGCAAGGATTAGATGCTATGAATTTCCAGGAAACCACTCCCGTACAGGAAAAAACAATCCCCGTAATTTTAGAAGGAAAAGATATTATCGGTTGTGCCCAAACCGGCACCGGAAAAACGGCAGCCTATATTCTGCCGGTATTAAACCGGATGGTTACAGAACCACAATCCGATGAATACATCAAAGCCATTATCATGGCCCCTACCCGCGAATTGGCACAACAAATAGATATGCAGTTCGAAGGTTTTTCATATTTCGTTCCTGTTTCCACTCTGGCTATCTACGGAGGAGGGGACGGCAGTGTCTGGGACCAACAAAAACAGGGCTTGCAAATGGGTGTAGACGTTATCATTGCAACTCCGGGCCGACTGATCACACATTTGGAAATGTACGATATCGACCTTTCGCACGTACGCTATTTTATCCTCGACGAAGCCGACCGAATGCTGGACATGGGATTTTCCGACGATATCATGAGAATCGTCAAAAAACTACCGGCAGAAAGACAAACGATTATGTTTTCGGCTACAATGCCTCCCAAAATTCAGCAATTGGCTAAAACGATTCTGAACGACCCGACCGAAGTCAAAATAGCCGTATCCAAACCCAACGAAGCAATTACACAAGCAGCCTATATTTGCACCGAAATGCAGAAAATGGGACTCATTAAAGAAATGTTCGGGAAACCCGTCAAATCAAAAAGTATTATTTTCTCCTCTTCCAAACAGAAAGTAAAGGAACTCGCATATACCCTGAAACGTATGAAATTCAATGTCGCAGCGATGCATTCCGATCTGGAACAGGCCGAACGTGAAAAAGTAATGCTCGACTTTAAAAACAATAAAATAACCGTATTGGTAGCCACCGATATCGTCGCCCGGGGGATTGACATCGAAGACATCGGTATGGTATTGAATTACGACGTACCACATGATCCCGAAGATTATATTCACCGGATCGGACGTACGGCCAGAGCCAATGCAGAAGGATTAGCCATCACCTTCGTCTCAGAAAAAGAACAGGGAAAATTCCACCGTATAGAACAATTCCTTGAAAAAGAAATCTATAAAATCCCACTTCCTCCCGCTTTAGGAGAAGCGCCCGTTTATAACCCGAAAGCATTCAACGGCGGCAGGAAACCCAATTACAAATCCAAACGTAACGGGAACGGAGGTAAAAAAAGATTCTTCCGGCCCAAAAAACAAGAATAACAAAATTCTGTCTACAGATACATATTAAATAAAATAGCCTGTGTGATTTGCACAGGCTATTTTAATAATATCCATTATACCGTTTTTTCTTTCTTAAGCCTTTCCAACAACCCGTCAACTCCATCTTCCAGCAAATCCAAAACAAACTCAAAACCTCCACTCCCTCCGTAATAAGGATCGGGAACCTCTGTATGAGTATACTTGCGACAAAAATCCGTCATCCTGTATATTTTTTCCCGTTCTTTGTCATCGAGAGCCAAATGCCGTAAATCCGCAATGTTCATGTCATCCATTCCGATAATCATATCGAAAGCCGGAAAATCTGCCGATGCATAAAAATGCCGGGCACGGCTATCCAGCACATACCCTCTCTTAACTGCATGTTGTCTCATCCGCGAATCAGGCAAAGCACCGGAATGTCCACCGTATGTTCCTGCCGAATCAATCACAAATTCTTCCTCCAAACCAGCTTCCTTCACTTTAGCTTTCATAATAGCCTCCGCAGCCGGAGAACGACAGATGTTCCCCAGACAAACAAAAAGAACCTTCTTCACCCTAATTGCTTAATTAAACAAAGAATCTACGAATTCTTCCCGGTTAAACATCTGTAAATCTTCCATTTTTTCACCGATACCGATATATTTCACCGGGATTTTGAACTGATCCGAAATACCGATAACGACTCCCCCCTTCGCCGTGCCGTCCAATTTAGTCACCGCCAAAGCATTCACCTCCGTCGCTAAAGTAAACTGTTTGGCCTGTTCATAGGCATTTTGTCCGGTCGATCCGTCCAACACCAACAGTACTTCATGCGGAGCATCGGGAATTACCTTTTTCATTACATTTTTAATCTTTGTCAACTCGTTCATCAAGTTGATCTTATTGTGCAAGCGACCTGCCGTATCGATAATAACAACATCAGCCTTATCGGCTTTCGCCTTACTCAGCGTATCAAAAGCTACCGAAGCCGGATCCGCCCCCATATTTTGCTTTACAATAGGTACTCCTACCCGCTCAGCCCAAATAACCAACTGATCTACGGCAGCAGCCCGGAACGTATCAGCCGCTCCCAACACAACATGCTTCCCTGCTTCTTTAAACTTATTGGCTAGTTTACCAATCGTGGTTGTCTTTCCAACTCCATTCACTCCTACAACCATAATGACATAAGGTCCACCGCCCGCCGGCAAATCGAAAGCATCCACATCGGCTTTATTATTTTCCTTCAACAAATCGACAATCTCCTCCTTCAACACCTGATTTAACTCATCCACCCCCATATACTTATCCCTTCTGACCCGTTCTTCTATCCGCTCAATAATCCGGACCGTCGTTTCCACACCGACATCTGAAGTAATCAAAACCTCTTCCAAATTATCCAGCACCTCATCATCCACCTTCGATTTACCCACAACGGCCCTGGCCAGCTTCTTAAAAACACTTTCCTTAGTCTTTTCCAGTCCTTTATTCAAACTCTCCTTTTTATCCTTACCGAACAATCCGAACAATCCCATTTTTCCCCATTTAAATATTAACAATCAGGCTTTCTAATCCCTCGAATTCTCTCATAAACAGCCCTTAAAAAAAAACGCTACTAAAATATGAATTTTAAATCAATTTCTAACCATCCCTTTCAAAAATCAAAAAAAATGTTTTATCGCCACCCAAGGATGATAAAGCAACATCCGGGGACCGCTATACCGCATAACCTTCCTGATTTTCTCCCGCATCTCCGGCCTGTAACAATGTATCGTACAATGTTTACAGGATGTTTTACTCTCCCCGAACGGACAAAGTTCCAAACGTTTATGAGCATATTCCAGCAAAACACGACATTCCGGACACAATTCTGCATTTTTTTCCCTTTTGCGGCAATACAGACGGATCATTGTAGCAATAATCTTCTTCTCTTTCTGAATTTTATCCACTTAACAATCAGAATTTAATTGTATCGATAAACAGCAACGACCTTAATAATATTTTTAACGTAATACATTTTGTTTCTAAAAATTTTCACTTACTTTGCATATCAAGATCGTCGAATATTTCGGAGTGCAATATATTCAATTTTTATCACATTTAAATCTTACAGTAAAGTCATGAACAACGTCATTGGTAATTCTACAATAAGGAAAGTTTTTCTGCTTGCCTTCTTATTGCCTCTGATGCTTTCGTCCTCTCCGGTGCAAGCCGCGCAAAAGACCGAAAACGTTGGAGAAGTATCTCAACCCAATCCGGCTATCGTCGGTGCTCAAAAAATCAACCCGACCACCGTCGAAGTCTTGTTATCCGGCAACCGGATGATCACCTTTGACTTTTACGGAGATAACATTTTCCGGATGTTTCAGGATAACACGGGAGGTATCATCCGGGACCCGGAAGCTCAACCGGAAGCACAAATTCTGGTAAGCCGGCCCAGAAAACCATTATCAGAACTAAATTTGCATGAAACGGATCATCTGCTCACAATCTCTACGGGAAAAATCAAAATAGAACTGAATAAAAATACCTCTCTTTTCACTGTAACCAACCTGAAAACCAATTCGGTTGTATTGGAAGAAATTGCTCCTATCCAATTTGAAGCGAAAAAAGTTATTTTGACTTTAAAAGAAAATCCTCAGGAATATTTTTACGGGGGCGGCGTACAAAACGGACGTTTTTCACACAAAGGGAAAGTTATTTCTATTGAAAATCAGAACAGCTGGACAGACGGCGGAGTAGCTTCTCCTACGCCCTATTATTGGTCGACAAACGGCTACGGGGTAATGTGGTATACCTTTAAAAAAGGGAAATATGATTTCGGTGCCAAAGAAAAAGGTATCGTAACCTTATATCACGAAAGTGATTATCTGGATGTATTCTTTATGATCAACGAAGGAGCAATTTCACTGTTGAATGATTTTTACCAATTGACCGGACATCCGGTATTATTACCTAAATTCGGTTTTTATCAAGGCCATCTGAACGCCTACAACCGGGATTACTGGAAAGAAGACGAAAACGGAATTTTATTTGAGGACGGTAAACGGTATAAAGAAAGCCAAAAAGATAACGGCGGTATCAAGGAATCCCTGAACGGAGAAAAAGACAACTATCAATTTTCGGCCCGTGCAGTTATCGACCGCTATAAAAACCATGACATGCCCCTGGGCTGGTTATTGCCCAACGACGGCTACGGAGCCGGTTACGGACAAACTGAAACACTGGACGGGAATATCGAAAACCTGAAACAACTGGGGGATTATGCCCGTGAACACGGCGTCGAAATCGGATTATGGACGCAATCCGACTTACACCCGAAACCGGAAGTCAGCGCCCTGTTACAGAGAGATATTGTAAAAGAGGTGCGGGATGCAGGCGTACGCGTGCTGAAAACCGATGTCGCCTGGGTCGGCGCAGGCTATTCATTCGGATTGAACGGAGTGGCCGACGTCGCCCATATTATGCCTTATTACGGTAACGACAGCCGTCCGTTTATCATTTCCCTGGACGGTTGGGCTGGTACTCAGCGTTATGCCGGTATTTGGTCGGGCGATCAAACCGGAGGCGTATGGGAATACATTCGTTTCCATATCCCGACATACATAGGCTCCGGATTGTCCGGTCAACCGAATATATCTTCCGATATGGACGGTATTTTCGGAGGGAAAAAACCGATTATCAACACCCGTGATTTCCAATGGAAAACGTTCACTCCAATGCAATTAAATATGGACGGTTGGGGTGCCAATGAAAAATATCCTCACGCATTGGGCGAACCGGCAACTTCCATCAACCGCTGGTATTTAAAATTGAAATCGGAATTGATACCGTATACCTACAGCATCGCTAAAGAAGCCGTCGACGGCATGCCGATTGTCCGGGCCATGTTCCTGGAGTACCCAAACACGTATACATTAGGCAAAGCGACCCAATATCAATTTTTATACGGTCCTTACTTCCTGATTGCCCCCATTTATCAGGAAACGCAGGTGGATGAACAAGGAAACGATGTCCGAAACGGCATTTATTTACCGGAAGGCGTATGGATCGATTACTTCACCGGAGAAAAATACGAAGGCAATCGTATCCTCAATAATTTTGCAACTCCGCTTTGGAAATTGCCGGTATTTGTGAAAAACGGAGCCATTATTCCGATGACCAATCCGAATAATAATGTATCGGAAATCAACCGTAATCTCCGCATCTACGAAATCTATCCGTATGGCCATAGTTCATTTACGGAATACGACGACGACGGAGTAAGCGAAGCCTACCGGCTGGGACAGGGAGTAACCACCCGAATCGAGTCGCATGTTGACGCTAAAAACAATGCCACCGTGATCATACATCCCACGCAAGGCAACTTCGAAGGCTTCGTCAAAGAAAAGGCAACGGAATTCAGGATCAATGTCACAGCCAAGCCGAAAAAAATAACGGCAAAAATAGGTAAAGACAAAGTGAAATTGACAGAAGCACGCAATATGGAGGATTTCCTGAAACAAGAAAATGTCTGTTTCTACGATGCAACCCCGGATCTGAACAAATTTGCGACCCCGGGAAGCGAATTTGAAAAAGAAGTAATTACTAAAAATCCACAGCTTCTGGTTAAACTGGAATCCACGGACATCACTGCCAGTCCGACCGTTCTGACCATAGAAGGATTTGTGTTCGAACCGACAGACAATTACAGAATAAATACAGGCTCTTTAAGTGCTCCGTTGGCGCAAATTACAGAGGAAAATACGGAAGCTTACACATTAAAGCCGACCTGGAATAAAATCGCCAATGCTGATTTCTATGAAATCGCATTTAACGACATGCTTTACTCCACGATCCGGGATACCGAATTGCTATTTGAAGATTTAAATGCAGAAACTGCTTATTCTTTTAAAATACGCTCGGTAAATAAAGACGGCTATTCCGACTGGTCGGCATTTGACGCTACCACAAAAGCTAACCCCTTGGAATTTGCCCTCCAGGGAATCTTAGGTGAAACGACTGCCGAAAATCAAGGCGGCCAGGGAATCCAAAAGCTATTTAACTATGACGAAGGCGATGCATGGCACACAAAATGGGGAGAAAAAGCCGTTCCGTTCGATTTGACAATGGATTTACGAACCATCAACCAATTGGACAAATTCCATTACCTGCCGCGGACTGACGGAGGTAACGGAGTACTGCTGAAAGGTTCCGTTTATTACAGTATGGACAAAGAAAACTGGACCGAAGCCGGAACCTTCCAGTGGGAAAGAAACGGAGATACCAAAATTTTCACATTCGCCAATCGCCCGACAGCCCGTTATATTAAAATCTCCGTAACGGAAGGTGTCGGAGGATACGGTTCGGGCAGAGAATTATACGTATTCAAAGTACCGGGAACCGAAAGCTATCGTCCGGGAGACATCAACAACGACCGTCTGATTGACATGAACGATTTCACCTCATATATGAACTATACCGGATTACGCCAGGGTGATGCCGATTTCGAAGGATATGTCAGTAACGGGGATATCAACCGGAACGGCCTGATCGATGCTTACGATATTTCTGTCGTGGCCACCCAACTCAGAGGGGGTGTCGAAAAACAGACAACTGAGAAAGTAAACGGAAATATAAAGCTAAGTACGGCCAAACAGACTTATAATCCGGAGGAAATTATCGAAATACAGGTGAAAGGCTCCGACCTTCGTTCCGTAAATGCGATCAGCTTCGCTCTACCTTACAACCAACAGGATTATGAATTTGTCGGAGTTGGGGTACAGCACATGAAGGGTATGGAAAACCTGACCAACGATCGCCTCCACACCAACGGTATAAAAGCTTTGTATCCGACTTTCGTAAACATCGGTAATAAGGAAATGCTGGAAGGCAACGAAAATCTGTTTATCCTGAAATTCAAGGCCAAGCGGAAACTCAAATTCGACCTGAAAGCCATAGACGGGATACTGGTAGACAAACACCTGAACACCCACAAATTCTGATTTACCCTAAAAAATAATCCCGGAAAATTCCGGGATTATTTTTTATCTCTCAAAGACATTTAAAATTGATATCAACCTGACCAATCCACTCCCCAACCGTAAATTAATAATCGTAAACACGTTTAGCGTACTACATTCAGAACCGTTATTCTTTCGGTTCCGACCGGATAAGATACACAAACATCCCACCATCATCATTATAGAAAAACAAGGTATCGCCATTTATTTTATACGCCTGGGGACCGAATTCAAAAGAAGGGCCGTCTTTCCAACTGCCCGACATATACTGAAACATCATGATTTTATTGTCTTTCGTATAATAATAATTATTAGTCCATGATTTATAGCGCTCTCCGCTATCTTTTATCTCGTATGTCAAAAAACGACCATCGGATTCGTAAATATCATATCTATGCTCCTTATTGAGCTCGTCATACCGCCCCCACCAACCAATCAGCTCCGGATCGCGGGGCTGAGATTTATAAAATTCGAACAATTCAGCACCCTTATCATCATGACAGGCTGACAGAAAAAGAACAACAACCGATAAAAAAAGCAGATTCTTTATACACATCTTGATTTCAATTTAAATGACACATTCCATTATCTGATTGCTTTCCTCACATAAGTACTCGCGTCCGGGATATAATCCATCTCGGACTCCCCAATCGTAAATTAATAATCGTAAACACGTTTAGCGTACTACATTCAGAACCGTTATTCTTTCGGTTCCGACCGGATACGATACACAAACATCCCGCCATCATCATTATAGAAAAACAAGGTATCGCCATTTATTTTATACGCCTGGGGACCGAATTCAAAAGAAGGGCCGTCTTTCCAACTGCCCGACATATATTGAAACATCATGATTTTATTATCTTTCGTATAATAATAATCATCAGTCCATGATTTATAGTGCTCTCCGCTATCTTTTATCTCGTATGTCAAAAAGCGGCCATCGGACTCGTAAATATTATATGTGTACTCTTTATTGAGCTCGTCATACCTTCCCCACCAACCGATCAGCTCCGGATCGCGGGGCTGTGACTTATAAAATTCGAGCAATTCAGCACCATTATCGTCATGACAGGCTGACAAAAAAAGAACAACAACCAATAAAAAAAGCAGATTCTTTATACACATCTTTGTTTCAATTTAAGTGACACA
This sequence comes from Culturomica massiliensis, assembly GCF_900091655.1. Classification (NCBI taxonomy): domain Bacteria; kingdom Pseudomonadati; phylum Bacteroidota; class Bacteroidia; order Bacteroidales; family Odoribacteraceae; genus Culturomica; species Culturomica massiliensis. The sequence continues at coordinate 86,055 of NZ_LT594620.1, read as the reverse complement.
TTCCATTATCTGATTGCTTTCCTCACATAAGTACTCTCGTCCAGGTACAGTCCGCTCGGACTCACCAACGGCGACCACCAGCTCGACACATTGACTCCATACTCCTTTTTAGCGCAATACCAAACCAAAGTCGTACAGGTGAAACGCGAGGGAGCAGCCCATTTCGCTGTGAGGAATTCGCTCCAGTTCACATATTTTCTCCCTTCATAGCCTGCGGCACGGTTAGCCAATCTGGCCGGTTGGGACACCGGTGTTTTTCTTATCACCAACCGGCTCTTAAAGCCTCTCCATTTCCACCTCCAGGACACTTTCCGAATACCCATCACATAAGACTTTACACTCCAATAATCTAATCTTTCACTCATCACTCCCTGCTTAATCTGACACCCCCATGTAAAGTCATCAGATCTTTTAGAGTCCAAAGCCGCACCTTTCTTTATAATTGCCGTATGTCCCACTTTAAACTGGTCGTGGGCGAAATTCAGGAAAACCCAGGGAGCGCCATGCCTCGGCAACGCCAACATAAAATCCCCGACCCGGCCGTATTTTGCCACGGCAGCCCTGACCCTTTCAAAAGGGACTTTCCCTTTATCGGTTATCGATCCTTTTGTCTCCGGCTGCCCGACAGCAGATTCCGACAAAGATTCCATACGTTCCCTGATCTTGGCAAAAAAAGCTTTGTTGTCTTTTACCCGCAGATTTATACCCCTTGTGCCAATGGATTCCTCGCCCAGTACATGGACAATAATTTCATTGTGTTGCCGTATATATTCCTCCACTTCCGGATCGATCCGGATTTTTTCCGTCATTTGAGCCGCTTCGAAAACAGCCCAGTCCGAAAGAAATTCTGCCTGTTCCGCTTCCGGCAATGAAAAAAATGAAATCTGATTTCCATTTTCGCCCCATATTTCCATTTCTTTAAGCTTCTCCCGCAAAGGATTTACTTCTTCTCCGTTCACCACCCGGCTACTGATTACCGGTTTATGGGAATTCGTGGCAAAAACAGCCGTTTGGATAAGGTCACAATAAAGCTTTGCTTCACCGTTCAAGCCCGACAGATCAATATCGGCCAACTCTTTTTCTACAGTACCTTCCGGAATGGCATCCGTGAGACCGATATCCGAATCCTCTTTATTACATCCCCAAAAGGTTATAGTAATAAATATTAAACATACAATTCTAAAAAAATTTCTTTTCATCGTAATTCATTTTAAGTAATCGACAAACATCTATATCCGAATCATTGACAAAATTAGGTTCACCGAACCCTTTTCAGCAAATTTTCTTATGTACAAATCAATTACATCAAAACATTGAATTACAACTATTTAAATATTTATATATATGTACAAATGCAAAACAGACACCTGTTATCTATTTGTTTCTCTCCAAATTTTATAACACAAACAACTCTTCGGGGGACCGAAGAGTTGAGTTTATGAATAAGAACCGAAAAAATCCACCGGGAGTTTCCGGAAATTCAGTTTTACAATTGCTTAAAAGACATCACATCCGAAATCGGTATTCGGCTAAAATCCACGAATAAAATCGTCTAACGTCATTTCTTCTATCCTCATTTTTTCCTTCAGCCTTACTTTTTTCCTCGATATACTTGTTCTGGCAATGTGGTAAACTTCGGATAGCAATGAAATCGGCAATTCCATTTTTATAAGACAGCAAAAACGTATTTCCTCTTCCGTCAACTGCGGATAAACTGCCTTTATCCTCAAAGTGAAACCTTCAAAACAGGCATTCGTATTTTCTATAATAATACTCCACTCCTCCTCCTTCAGATGCATAGCCCCTTGCCTGTTCCGGCTTCTCAAAAGAAACGGAATCGTCATCTCATTCAACCGTTTATAATACTCCACAGTCAGGCTCAAACGTTCCATTTCGGCCTGCTCCTTTCCTTCCCTCTCTTTCAGTAATTTATTCTCTGCTTCTTGTTGCAGCAGCAGTGCCCGCATGATATTTTCCTCTTTCTGCCTGATATTCGCTTTCAGTTTTCTTCTGTGTCTTTCATTTCTGTAACTCAACCAGACCAATAACGACAAAACGAAGAAAACACCCATCAATATCCTGTAAAACGTAATTTTTTTACGGTTGAGTTCGGATTCTTTCAAATCGGCCTTTTCCCGGGCCCGTTGATAAGCCGCTATATTGCTCAGGTTATCGAAAAACAATTCCTTTCGTTCCAGATCCAAAGAATCTCTTTGCGCCACGTACAACTTGAGATATTTCAATGCTCCGCTCCGATCACCGCTTTCTTCCTTCAATCCTGACAAATCGTAATAAGCCGCCATTTGTGTCCGAATGTCCCCACTCACCAGAGAATAACTGAAATAATATTCGGCAGAATCTTTACGACCGAGTTTTAAAAAAGCATCCCCTTTCCGGTTGTAATACCGGTAAACGGCTAAACGATCTGTTGTCAATGCCAAAGCCCGGTCTATGTAATACAGAGCAGAATCCCCCCGATTCACAGACAAATAAGTCTGGCTTAGTTTCGCATAAACGGTTGCCAATCTTTCCTTGTCAGAAACAGGCATAAGCCGGACAGCCTGTTTCAGTACACCCCTGCACAATTCGTAATCGCCCGTGCCGTAATAATATCCGGACATCTCGATCAACGCTTGCCCCAGCAACAGAGAGTCATTCAATAATCCCGCATAATGCAGAGCTTCCAGTTTGGCCCTCTTCTCATCTTCACGCATCATTTTTACATGATACATCCTCCCCATAGAGGAACTTAAGAGATACCTGGTATCGAGATCGTTTTCCACCGCGTATTCCTGCGCCTTCCGGTAATGCACTGCCGCCCGCACCAAAAAGCCTTTCTCTCCAAGTATTTTACCTTTAAAATAATACAACTGAAACAATCTCGACGAATCGATTGCATGCCTGTAATAATCGATCGCCTCTTCGGCAAGGGAATCCAATTCAGTGAACGAATCATATCCGCTATGGTTTTTTATCCGCAAAAGGCCATATAACGCCCGTTCCTTCCGGGTCAAACTCCTGGGATCGATCTTCAGTAATACCGCCCGCGCCTCCATTGGATGATCATTATACATCTTTTCTATCCGGTAAAGTTCCTCTATATAACCGGAATAGAATACATCATAATAAAACAGAAACAATACGATTAATGCGGGCAATAGCAAGGCATACCATCTATATCTCATACAACAGCATTAAGGTTTGGACATCGATTCTCATACTGAACCATCACCCGGAGACAAGGTTGTCCCCGGCTCACAATGGGTAAGTCCCCCCAACTTTTTTTATCAAGCTAAATACAGCCCAACACCCACAATTTGTATCCGGCAGGAATATCAACATTTTACAAATATATGCCAATTTTTTGTCTTTCAAAACAAAATTATTTACATATAAAAATAATCAGTATACATTATTGCTGGAAAAATACTTTTTCTCTTATACATTTTATCAAATTCTTTAAGCCATACGATTTACTTCTCTATGGAATTTTTCAAAAACCGGAAAAGTCACAGGTAAACGGTTTTCTTATTATTTTATAAATTTTTCCCTGTATGCACTGGGCGAGATTCCCATCTGCCGTTTAAAATAGCGTCCCAAATAAGATTGATCGGGGAAATTCAGGCGGTTACTGATTTCCTGAATGGGAAATTCCGTATTTTGAAGCAATACTTTAATCTCCAGCAATACAAATTCATCAATCAGCTTTTTGGCAGATTTACCTGTAATAGCCGTGCAGATATCGGTAAGATATTTGGTCGAAATACAAAGCATATTTGCATAAAAGCCCGCTTCGCGCTCGGAATTACAATAAGAGTGAATCAAAGAAATAAAATGTTTCAATAATTCCTCCTGACGGTTATGGCCTTCCATATCCTGAACAGTAAACCAACGGTAGGTTTTGTCATACAAATCCATCAGCCAGATCTGCAATAAATTTTTAGCAATTTCATAGCGGAAACGGTTATTGAAATCCGCATAAATAGTCGCAGTAGCATTCATTAGTCCCTCGACGGCCTCCCAATGCAAAGACGGAAATACCTTACAGGGATTCTCCTTGATAAAATGGAAAAACCGGGGATTAAACCGAAAGGAAGCCTCCCGGAACATCGCTTCAGAACAGGCAAAATAAGCCATTTGAAAATCTTTACCGGCTGAAATAATATCGATAATATGACTCGGCAATAAAAATATGACCGTATAAGGGACAATATCATATTCGTGCAAATCGACAGTAACACGAGCATTACCTTGCCGGCAAAAAAGAATCACGGCACTCTCTATCTTGCACAATCGGTTGTAAAGCGATGATAAATTGTCACACCCCGTTATAAAAGGCTCTGTAAATGAGGTACGAAAAGGATTGCGCTGCTCCATAAATATTCTGTTTTTTAACAGCAAAATTACATTTTTTCAGATAAATATATAAAATTTACTCCGAAAATGAACAATGTTGCTCGTGTTATGAACGGATGTATTCGTGAACATTCCCGTACTTTTGCGCCGAAATAAATTTTAAGCGTCAAAAATGAACAGAAATGTATGTAAACTGAAACAGATGATCGTTTTCATCTGTTGTGTGATTATGGTGAGCTGTAAAACCGAAAAACCTACAATACAGGAGGCCGGTTATCAGGTAATGACAGTAAAACCGGCTGCACGGACTCTGCTGAATATGTATTCAGCAACAATCCGGGGGAGGCAGGATATTGAAATCTATCCGCAAGTAGGCGGTTTCCTGACTCAATTGTGTGTACAGGAAGGAGAACAAGTGAAAAAAGGCCAAACCTTGTTTATCATAGATCAGGTCGGTTACCGGGCTGCCTTGCAAACTGCCGAAGCCAATGTAGCTGTAGCAGAAGCACAACTGGCTACGGCCCAGCTTACCTATGCCAGCAAACAGGAATTGTTCAAACAAAACGTAGTATCGGAATTCGATTTGAGTACGGCCAAGAATGCCTTACTGGCAGCAGAAGCACAACTGGCTCAAATGAAAGCCCAGGAAGTAAATGCCCGCAACAACCTCTCTTATACGGTAGTAAAAAGTCCGGTAGACGGCGTAGTAGGAACTTTGCCTTACCGGGTAGGGACACTGGTCGGTTCGGCAATGTCCGAACCTTTGACAACCGTTTCCGATAATTCGGATATGTATGTCTATTTTTCAATGACTGAAAATCAATTGCTGAATCTGATACGGCAATACGGTTCTAAAGAAGAGGCTTTGAAAAATATGCCTGAAATCAATTTGCAATTAAACGATAAATCCGCTTACTCTGAAAAAGGAAAAATCGAATCCATCAGCGGAGTCATCAACCGTACCACCGGCACCGTAAGCCTGCGTGCCATATTTCCGAATCCGGACGAATTATTACACAGCGGCGGGACCGGTAATGTAATGATACCCTCGGAACAAAACGGTTGTATCGTTATTCCTCAGGCTGCGGCTTTTGAAATTCAGGACAAATCGTTTGTATACAAAGTTGTAGACGGAAAAGCCCAATCGACACCTGTCCGTGTAACCCGTGTAAACGGAGGTAAAGAATATATCGTCACGGAAGGCCTCGGCGAAGGCGACATAATCGTAACAGAAGGCGTTGGACTACTGCGTGAAGGAACCCCGATTAAAGCAAAACAAAATTAAAAACAAAAAATGAACATCAGAACTTTTATAGAACGCCCCATTTTGTCGGCGGTCATTTCTATCGCTATAATTGTCGTGGGTATTATCGGGCTGTTTACTCTGCCCGTCGAACAATACCCGGATATCGCACCTCCCACAATACAGGTAAGTACAACCTACTACGGCGCCAGTGCGGAAACCCTGCAAAAAAGTGTCATCGCTCCCCTGGAAGAAGCCATCAACGGTGTGGAAAACATGACTTATATGACGTCTACAGCCTCGAATGCCGGTACGGTAACCATTACCGTTTATTTTAAACAGGGAACGGACCCGGACATGGCAGCCGTAAACGTACAAAACCGGGTATCGAAGGCAACCGGACAATTACCGGCAGAAGTAACCCAGGTAGGCGTTACGACTTCCAAGCGCCAGACCAGTATCTTGCAGATGTTTTCCCTGCATAGCCCGGAAGATGCGTACGATGAAAACTTTCTGTCCAATTACATCAATATCAATCTGAAACCCTCAATCCTTCGTATTGCAGGCGTCGGCGATATGATGATTATGGGAGGCAGCTACAGTATGCGGGTATGGATGAAGCCCGATGTAATGGCACAGTACAAACTGATTCCTTCCGATATCACCCTGGTTTTAGCCGAACAAAACATCGAATCGGCAACCGGTTCGTTCGGGGAAAATTCCGACGAAACCTATCAATACACTATGAAATACAAAGGACGCCTGATAACCCCCGAAGAATTCGGTGAAATCATCATCCGTTCTACGGAAGAAGGTGAAATTCTCAAACTGAAAGACATAGCGGACATCGAACTCGGACAGGACTCCTATGCTTATAAAGGGGGATTGGACGGACATAGCGGTATCTCGTGTATGATATTCCAAACCGCCGGTTCGAATGCAACGGAAGTAAACCAAAATATAGACCGATTTCTGGAAGAAGCCCGGAAAGATTTGCCCCAGGGCGTGGAACTGACACAAATGATGAGTTCCAATGACTTTTTGTTTGCCTCTATCCACGAAGTCGTAAAAACTTTACTGGAAGCAATCTTGCTGGTCATTCTGGTCGTATATGTCTTTCTGCAGGACCTCCGTTCTACACTCGTTCCTCTGGTGGGTATCATTGTTTCATTGATCGGTACCTTCGCTTTTATGTCCATAGCAGAATTCAGTATCAACCTGATTACTTTATTTGCATTAGTATTGGTAATCGGCACCGTCGTAGACGACGCCATTGTAGTGGTAGAAGCCGTACAGGAACGATTTGACGTAGGCTATCGTTCTCCTTATATGGCCAGTATCGACGCCATGAAAGGAATCAGCTCGGCTATATTTTCTTCTTCCCTGGTATTTATGGCCGTATTCATTCCGGTTTCTTTTATGAGCGGTACATCCGGTACCTTCTACACCCAGTTCGGATTGACAATGGCCGTTGCCGTAGGTATATCCGCACTGAATGCCTTAACACTGAGTCCTGCCTTGTGTGCCCTGCTGCTACGACCTTATATGGATGAGAACGGGAACCAGAAAAATAACTTCGCAGCCCGTTTCCGGAAAGCATTCAATGTAGCTTTCAGTACCATCATCGAAAAATACAAACGGGGAGTACTGTTTTTCATCCGCCGTCGCTGGCTGGCAGTTTCATTGCTGATAGGTTCGGTGGTCGTGCTTGTCATCCTGATGAATACCACTAAAACCGGACTTGTACCCGATGAAGACCAAGGGGTAGTGTTCGTCAATGTCAGTTCAGCGGCCGGTAGCTCACTGAAAACAACCAACGACATTATGATCCGAATTGAAGAACGGGTGAAAGATATTCCACAGGTGAAACATGTACAGAAAGTAGCCGGCTACGGCCTACTTGCCGGTCAGGGAAATTCCTTCGGTATGCTGATTCTGAAATTGAAACACTGGGACGAACGCCCCGACAAAGAAGATAACGTACAGGCGGTGATCAGACAAGTATACGGCCGTACAGCCGACATCAAAGACGCCAGTGTCTTTGCCATATCTCCGGGTATGATTCCGGGATACGGCATGGGGAATGCCCTGGAACTACATATGCAGGACAAAATGGGAGGAGACATCAATACATTTTTCACCACAACCCAGCAATATTTAGGAGCTTTGAACCAATGCCCGGAAATCGCTATGGCCTATTCGACCTTCGATATCCGCTATCCGCAATGGACAGTGGAAATTGATGCCTCCAAATGCAAACGAGCCGGGATTACACCGGATGCAGTACTTGGTACGCTATCGGGATATTACGGCGGACAATATGTATCGGACTTCAACCGTTTCTCAAAAGTGTACCGGGTTATGATCCAGGCCGATCCGAAATATCGTCTGGATGAAGCATCTCTTAACAATACTTTCGTTCGGATGTCCAATGGAGAAATGGCTCCCTTGAGCCAGTTTGTCATGTTGAACCGGAGCTACGGAGCCGAAACATTAAGCCGCTTCAATATGTACAATTCCATTGCCGTAAATGCAATGCCGGCAGATGGCTACAGTACCGGCGACGCTATACGTGCTGTAAAAGAAACAGCCGAACAGGCTTTGCCGAAAGGGTTCGGTTATGATTTCGGGGGTATTACCCGGGAAGAAAATCAGCAGACAAACACCACCGTTATCATCTTTGCCATCTGTATTCTGATGATCTATTTGATTTTGTGCGGCCTCTATGAAAGTTTTCTGATTCCGTTTGCGGTTATTCTGAGTGTGCCTTTCGGATTGATGGGGAGTTTCCTTTTTGCTAAAACCATCGGACTGGAAAATAATATCTATTTACAAACCGGATTAATCATGTTAATCGGCTTACTGGCCAAAACAGCGATTCTACTGACGGAATATGCTTCCGAACGCCGGGCTGCCGGCATGGGCATAATTGCCGCCGCTGTCAGTGCGGCCAAGGCCCGTTTGCGCCCGATCCTGATGACGGCACTAACCATGATATTCGGTCTGCTACCCCTGATGTTCTCTACCGGTGTTGGCGCTAACGGTAACAGTTCATTAGGTACCGGAGCAGTCGGCGGTATGGTAATCGGCACATTGGCCTTATTGTTTATTGTACCGACTCTATTCGTCATTTTCCAGTTTATCGAGGAAAAATTCCGTCCCATCCAGACCACAACAACCCGGGACTGGCAAATCCAAGCTGAAATAGAAGAAAACCAAATCGAGAAATAGTACTTTTCAATACATGTACTAAATTAACACGAAACGAAATGAAGAAAATAATAATATCATTGACAACTGCCATTCTAGTGAGCAGTTGCGGCATTTATTCCAAATATAAGCCTGTCAGTGAAGTGCCGGACAACCTGTACGGCTTGACCGACAGTACCGCAACCGCCGACACCAATAGCCTGGGCAATCTCAGTTGGCAGGAAGTATTTACCGATCCGCAGTTACAGGTTTTAATCACTACCGGGCTACAAAACAATACCGATCTGCAAACAGCTCATTTAAAAATAAAAGAAGCAGAAGCTTCTTTACTGTCCGCACGCTTATCCTATTTGCCGTCATTTGCTCTGGCACCGGAAGGCAGTGTGAGTAGCTTTAACCACGGTAAAGCAACAAAAACGTATACATTACCAGTGGCAGCCAGTTGGGAAATAGATGTTTTCGGCCGGTTGACCAATACCAAGCGCCGGAGTAAAGCAGCTTACCTACAAAGCAAAGAATATGCCCGGGCTGTACAAACTCAATTGATCGCAAATATAGCAAACAGCTATTACACCTTGTTGATGCTGGATGCCCAATATGAAATAACTCAGGCGACGGAAGCCAATTGGAAAGAAAGTGTCGGAGCGACACGAGCCATGAAAAAAGCCGGGATGGTAACGGAAGCCGGCCTGGCTCAAACCGAAGCGACCTATTATCAGATCCATACGACGTTACTGGATCTTCGGGAACAGATCAATCAAGTAGAAAATGCTTTGTCCCTATTACTGGCAGCTCCCCCCCAAAGGATTCGGCGCGGTCGCCTGGCAGACCAGCAATTACCTGAAAGCTTTTCGTTAGGCATCCCTTTACAATTGCTTTCCAACCGTCCGGATGTGAAAAGTGCGGAATTATCTTTGGCCCAGGCTCTTTATACCACTAATACAGCCCGGTCGGCCTTCTATCCGTCGATCGTTCTGAACGGAAGTGCAGGCTGGACAAACAATGCCGGAACCCTGTTAACCAATCCGGGCAAACTGATTGCAACGGCAGTAGGATCATTGACAGCTCCCCTATTCAACCGAGGACAGAATATTGCGCAGTTACGCATTGCCAAAGCCCAACAGGAAGAAGCCGGACTCGCATTCACACAAACCCTGTTAAATGCAGGAAGTGAGGTGAACGACGCACTCATGCAATACCAAACAGCCATAGAGAAAACGACCTGGTATGCCCAACAGGTATCGGCTTTGGAAACAGCGGTAAAAAGTACCCGATTACTGATGAAACACGGCAATACGACTTATCTGGAAGTATTGACGGCCCAGCAAACTTTATTGAGTGCCCAATTGAATCAAGTGTCGAACCGATTTACTGAAATACAAGGTATCATTAATCTTTATCGGGCTTTAGGAGGAGGCCGAAGCTAAAGCAATGACATCTCAGATAAGAGAAAAAATCCTCAAAGCGGCTTTACAATCAATCACCCGGAACGGCATTCGTGCCTTCCGGGTAGAAGATTTAACCCATCATCTGAAAATTTCAAAAAAGACAATTTATCAATTATTTCCGAGCAGAATTGATCTGGTAAAAAAATGTATCGAAAAAATAAATGAACCGGTTCGGAATAAGATTTCTCTTTGCCTGAATGCTCACAAAGATAATCCGATGCTACAAATACTGAACTACACAAAATCTTTCGTTGACGGACTATACGAACCGGAAGAAATTTTCTGGCAAGAGCTGCAAAAATCAAATGAATTCCGGTATCTGTTCGAAACCGTCCGACAAGAATGGCTGACAGGGGGAGAAAAAATTTTAAATGCATGTAAAAATAAAGGTTATATCTGCTCCGATACGAATATACAGTATACAAACAGGCGTTTACAGACAAGTCTGTTCGAAGCCCGTCTGAATAATGAACCGTATTCCGGCCAGGTTCTCTTTTACAACATTTTCTTTCGGGGCATCGCAACCGAAACAGGACGTTTATGGCTCGAAAACAATGTATAAACCGGCCTTCCTCACTCCTTCCATACCGCAGATAAAAACCGGATATCGGTCTTTCTCCCTCAAAACCGGAAATCCGCCTATTTATCTCCGCATCCGGAAAAACGTTCTTTCAGGTAATAATAAATCGATATCCCGGATTTTCTAAAAACACATAAAATTCTGGCACTAAAACTTGTTATTTACGTTCAATTTCTATACTAAATGGATAATAAAATACGAATGCAGTAATTTTGTATAGCATGTTGACAATAATGAGTGATAATTTCCATATATATACCGATATTTCATTTCTTCCGGCAAACGAGCATGAAGCTTATTTAAAAGAAGGATTTAGTGGACTTTGTACAGGAGGCTCTGCCGTCATTGAAGTATTTTCAATCTGTCACCGAATATCCCCGAACGATCTTATAACCATTCTGCCTTCACAACTGGTAGCCATCCGTGAAATCAGCAAGGACTTTTCCATGACTTTTTTCAAAGTCAGTAAAACCATGTTTCTCGATATCATGAGCAGTTTAGGAAAAATAACTCCTGATTTTTTCTTTTATATGCGGAAGAATTTCCATATTCATCTAAATGACAGAGATGCCCAAAGATTCCTTGGTTTTTGCCGGGTAATCGATTATAGGGAAAGCAACGATGATTCCATTTTCTACCGGGAGACGATTTTGCATTTGTTACGAATTTATTATTGGGATTTTTATACGCATTTTCAGAAAAAAATAAGTCTCAAAAAAGATATCCCTTTAAATTCCAAAAAAGAAAAAATAGCCTTTAAATTCGCTATGTTGGTTTTCGAACATCACAAAACCCACAGGGAAATTGCTTTTTACGCCGACAAATTGTGTATATCGCCTCTATATCTGACTAAAGTCATACAAGAAATAAATGGTCAATCCGCCCGGGAAATAATCGCAGACTATATTATCGTCGAAATAAAAAAGCTTTTACGGGATACAAACCTTGAAATAAAAGATGTGGTTCGCCAGACCGGATTTTCCAATCAATCCTCCATGAGCCGTTTTTTCCGTCAACATACGGGTATGTCTCCTTCAGAATATCGGCGCACAATCCACATCATGCGCTAAACTGCCATGTGTAAAAAAGTATAAAATGAAACAACATAAAACTGCCTCTCCCGAAAACGACAAAATGTCTTTTGAAAAGGAAATGTCCGAATTACTGCATAAGCAAATCCTGTTCACAGAGAGTGTATACACCCGTTTGCCGATAGGCATCGAAATCTATGATGCAAAAGGTATTTTGCGGAGCATAAACGACTATGCACTGCATATGTACGGCGTCGACGACCGCAGGACGGTAATAGATAAAGTCAATCTTTTCGACAGTCCTTATGTCGATGAAGCACTTGAAGCAAAGATAAAATCCGGAGAGGATATCGTTTTGGAATTTGAATACGATTTTGACCGCATAAAAAAAGAGTATTTCTTGACCAACAATCAGAATACCATGATTTATGAAGTCAGAATCGTTTCCATACGCAATCAAAAAGAGGATATTGTCGGACACATGCTGTTTGCCAACGACGTAACCGGCAAAAAAGAAACAGAATACCGCACGGAAGAAAACAAGAAAAACCTGGAAATGGCCATGGAAGCGGCCAGCATGTCTTCCTGGGTATACGATGTGCGTAAACAAATATTCGGTTCGTTACATGGAAATCCTATCTTCAGAAACGGCATGACACTGGAAGAATTACAGCAAATGCTGCATCCGCAGGACCGTACCCCGATGACAGAACTTTTCACCCGACTGATAAATAAAGATATACAACAGGGTCAGATAACCGTACGCGCCTTCAATGAAGAGGAAGGACAGTATCGCCATTATGAAAGTAGAATGCGTTTATCCACAGAACATATGGGTAAATTACAGATTGTCGGCACCCAACTGGACGTCACCGAAAAAATACAAATGGCCAAAAAAGCCCAGGATTTGATCATAAAACGTGAACTGGCAATGAATGTCAGTGATATTGTCCATTGGGATTTCGACATACGAATCCGGAAATTCGAATCTTATAACGATCCGGTAAATGATTATGCCCCTGATAAACTGGTAACGGTGACAGAATATCTGGATGCAATACATCCCGAAGACCAATCGGTAGTCAACGATGCCATACAATCCATGTTGTCAGGCAAAAAACTCAACGTCAATTTCACCTGCCGCATACAAACGAAATACGACGACTCCTGGCAATATTGTAACGTCACAGGTGTTCCCTTCGAGTATGACGAAAATGGCGAAGTCATACGATTTACAGGTTTCCGGCAAAACATATCCAAACTTCACCAGCTAAACGAAGAACTTAAAGAGCGGAACTATAAAATGGAACTCATGTTCAAAACAGTCGGAATGTCTCACTGGGATTTCGATGTCGAGAGTAAACAGTTCCGGGCATTTAACGATCCGGTAAATGATTTCCATCCCCAAAAGGCTATTATGCCGGAAGATTACCTGAAATTCTCTCATCCCGAGGATACCGAGCATGTACGCGAAAAGATAGACAACATGCTTCAAAGAACGAACAAAGAGTTCAGTTTTCAATACCGTTCCAGAACAAAATGGGATCAAGAATGGCAAACTCTTATTGTTACCGGTATTCCCGTTGAAAAGAACAAGAAAGGACATGTCATTCGTTACACCGGTATCACGATCAACAATACAAAATGGGAAAAGATGGCTCAAGAATTAAAGGAAATGAAAAACAAAGCCGAACTTTCCGACCGACTCAAATCCGCATTTTTAGCCAATATGAGCCATGAGATACGTACACCGCTAAACGCCATCGTCGGGTTTTCCGAACTAATGGTCAATTGTGACGACCCGGCCGAAAAAGAAGAGTACTGGAACATCATCGACTCCAACAACGAATTATTGCTGCGATTGATAAACGATATTTTGGACCTCTCCAAAATCGAATCCGGCATCCTCGATCGCAAACGGGAAAAATTCAAGCCGGCTCAAGTATGCAGCGAATTATACACCATGATCCAACCGAAAGTCACAAACCCCAATGTCGAATTCCGTCTCGACAATTCTTATCCGGACTGTTGGATTTTTCTGGATCGTAACCGACTCAAACAAGTATGGATGAATTTCCTCACCAATGCGGTAAAATGTACAAAATCCGGATACATAAAAATGGGATATTCCATCGAAAAAGGAGGTATCCGGATTTATGTCGAAGACACAGGAGCAGGCATTCAGAAACAATTACAGGACAGGGTATTCGGACGGTTTCAAAAACTCAATGAATTTGCCCAGGGAACCGGACTCGGCCTGGCAATCTCCAAAGCAATTGTCGAAGCCGCAGGAGGAGAAGTCGGCTTCACTTCCGAGCCGGGGGTCGGATCGACATTCTGGGCATGGGTACCTTGTGAAATATCTATACTGGGACAGATCGATCAGGTCGTTCAACCTCAAACGAAATCACAATTTGTACAAAATGAAAACCCGGAAGAAAAAATAAAAATTCTAATTGCGGAAGATAATGACAGCAATTATTCACTGGTATTTCATATTCTCAAAGATTATGATCTTACCCGGGTTGAGAATGGCGTCGAAGCTATCGAAAAAATCCGTTACGAAAAATTCAATCTCGTTCTCATGGATCTGAAAATGCCGATCATGGGAGGTTTGGAAGCAACAAGAAAAATTCGGGAATTTAACACCGAAATACCGATCATTGCACTCACAGCCAACGCTTTCGACTCAGATCGCAGCAACGCTATCGAGGCAGGATGTAATGATTTCCTGGCAAAACCGGTGAAAAAGAAGCAATTACTCGAGCTGCTTTCAAAAACACAGTTGACAAAATAAAATGACAATAATATAGCAGCATTTTAAAACGGTTCACCAAATATCAATGTATTCAAAACATCTGACTCTGTACATTCAGATTTTTCCGACTGAACATACTATTGGCTGAAAAAGCTATGAGATTGGAATAAACCTCGATTTTACCAAAGGATATAAAAAAGTTACAATAATTTTTTAATTTCAGCATTTTAATGAAATACAAAATAAATATAAGCAATCCTCACTTGCCGATGCAGTGCATATATATTTCTAATTATCAATACCTTATATTTCAAGCAATACAAAGTGCTTTTTTACAAATAGACAGATTTCTACGATAAGTTTTTTATTTGATTATTATATGGTTACACGTACGTGTTGTACCGCAATTTTTAGTATTTTTTTGTAAGCCGTAAAATCAAACTGAAGAAATTGATTTTATGGCTGTTACCATACTTAAGCTACAAAATGGTTTGCAGGAACAAAGACAAGAAAAATGATTAAAAAGTGCTATCATAGCACAAACTTCACACCGGCTTAGCTTGTACAATTTGTGCAATATCTTCTAAATTCCCGATTTTTAAACTATATGGGATGTTAATATTGCACTCAAAACAAAAACGAAATTCTTTTTGATTGGCATATGACTCTCTTTTATCAAACGGACCTAATTCTTTTAAAACAATATCTTTTTCTGGATAATAATTTACTGGCCTACACTCCATACTCCACTGATTATTAATAGCTTGTTTAATACGTTTGATAAACTCATTGTGATCATATATTATAACCAATGTATCATAGCCAGATCCGATTTTATTTAATTCATCTGGATGTTTGAGCTTCAGTGTTTCTCTTGTTTTTATAAAATCAATCATCACCATACTATAAATTAAAAAGTCACAACAATCATGCTCTACATAAGTAATTTTTGAGCTTTCAGATAAAGGAATTTCTCTACCATCTTTTAATTGAATCTTAATAGAAGGATTTTTGGGAGAGACATACGAAGTCACATTTTCATACTTATCTCCAATTCCATTCACTGAGTCCATTTTTGCAAAGTCAGACATTGGACGAAGATATAACTCCCCATCTTTTATAAGCTTTGCCATATACTGATACTCTCCAAGCTTTGCCAAAAGTGTAATTTCTTCCATTACTACTCTGTTTTTATATATTATAAGTTATTATTTCAAAACGTCTAACTTATCTGCTATAATATGTTTATATCGTTCTTTCATTTCATCAGGTAAAAACGATATATCGATAAACTCGAACCACTTGTCGGCAACCCTTTCAAATTTAACAAATAAATTATCTATAATCTTCTTCTCTAAGCCGCTACTATTCATTGCAACCTCAAAATCAGAACGCTTTATTTTACGTTTCTTGCCATTGAGCATTAAGGCAAGTTCCTCTGTATCTTCGGGCATAACAAGAAATGTGGATATCATATCATATGCCGGAGTGAGCGCATAAGAGCCTTTTCGCAAACTGTAAAGCGAAAAGTTCTTCAAATGCATATCAGCATTGCCTGTAATCCACGAGAACAGAAGCTGTTCCCAAAAGTTCACCACATCGAGTTTGGGTGTAGCGGAGTGTTGTGTAATAATTTTGACTATCTGCTCATAAGAACCTTTGTATTTGTATTCTGTTAAGCGTTCCGATAACTGACACATATCTTCCATTGCCAGCTTCGCACCGTTTGCAGTTCTATCTATGCGTTTAGTGATATAGGCTAATTCTCCATCTTCAAAGCGTATAAGCGAATGAGGAACAACCTTTATTTTAGCTAATTCGGCTAGGTGCATTGTCAAATCCTCGACTTCAGAAAGATGATCAAATTGCTCTGTTTGAGGTTTTAGGATATAACGCCCCCATAATCCTACGATAGTAAACCGTTGTGGTTCTCCTTTTATTTTTTCTATATCGAGAGAGAGTTTTGCTTGTACTCCGGTTAGTGTAGTTTGAGAACGTACCACTTTTTCGGCTAATGATTCAATTTCATCTTTTGCGTATAGTAGAAGCGGAATATCGGTACTACCAAATATCTTTTTGGCACAACGAGGATGAAAGTCTTTTTCTCCATCAGTCAACTCCTGATAACAATATAGACATCTTTTCATAGCTATGCCTCTTCATTTAGTATAGGTTCAACACTCACCGCCCCTATGCAATCTTTGCAGCAGGCAAGCAGCAGCGACATTCTATCACGGCGATTGATTTTCCAACTCTTTTCCGCAATATCTAAGAGCCATCCTTCAGGTATCAATCCGTCAAAAAACGGAAAAAGTATCTTTTCCATGTATGGTTTACTTCTCAAAGGCAGAGTGAGGCTGATAGCTTCGGCTACATTTGATTGAAGATAATCAGCATCATACTGAAAAGTATAACCGTCCTCATCTTCGGTCAGAACCCCCGCAAAGAGGTTGTGGTTGTATATATTGGCTTGTCTCATTGATTTGTAGTTTTATCCATAGGAACAACCCCCACTTTTACTCCGAAGAGATTTAATACTTGATTTACTTTGTCAAGGCGTAAGGTCTCCTTGCCTTGCTCTAATTCTCGCACAAATCGTAACCCGACTCCCGATTTCTCCGAGAGTTCCACTTGTGTCAAACCGTGCTCTTTACGCATCGACTTTACATATTCAGATAAAGAAGCTGTATTCATATTATACCCTTTTGGGTACAAATATAATGTAAATAACCCAAATTATAACCTTTCGGGTATAAAACCATATATTTTAACAAACAATACACCCGATAAGGTATAATAGAGGTGCATATTACAGAATCGAAACATATCCTGTAAACATTCACGGAAGCCTATAAAAAACAAATAAGACAGAGCCCTTTCCATCTCTGCCTTATTACGTTTGCGGTCATAAACCTTTTTTGACTTGTACACCCCTGCAATACTTACGAGGCGTGTGTGATTTTCAACTTCTGCCAAGCGAGAGGCTCTTCCGTTGGCTTTGATATAATCACGCTGAGTAAATGTTTTTATCCTCGTCATTACATCTATTAGTTTGCAACAAAGATAGCGATCTATTTTATATGCTTGATGTAATTACTATGTAATAACTACTTTAGAGCTTTTACCATCTGATCTATACACTTCTTTTTTTACTCCATGTCGGATTGACAATCTTCTCGATATGTTCCGGCAAAAGCTTGTTTTGTTTTTTTACTTTTTCAAACTCTTTTGATGCATCAATACACAAAATATCATCTCCCTCCTTACGACACTTTTTTAACACCAAAATACAGGTTAGTCCCGTATGAATATTATCTGTAATTGTGATAAGTTTTAGTGATATTTATGAAATTTGTCTACTTACCGCATCATAGAATTTAAGATAATGATTTATTATTCCACCAAACACATAATGCTGATAATCAGTACTATAAAAACATATTGCTTCTTCTTTTAATTCCTAACACCGACTCTATAATCTATTGATATTTACAGTGTATTACTTCCCGATGCAGAAATGTTTAAAGATATTACCGAGGACTTCGTCGGTGGTGATTTCGCCGGTGATTTCGCCGAGGTAGTGGAGGCATTCGCGGATGTCCTGGGAGATGAATTCGCCGCTTAAACCCGAATCGAGGCCGGCAATGGCCCGGATAACGGCATCCCGCGCATGGGAAAGCGCTTCATAATGGCGAATATTGCTGACAATCACGTCTCCCGTGTGGAGTGCATGCGTATTTACGGTATTCACCAATTCGTCGGTAAGCTGTTCCAGGTTCGCGCCTGTTTTAGCTGAAATGGCAATGATTTTCTCGCCGGAGGTCAGTAATTTGATCGTTTCGAGAGTGGTCAATATATCCTGGGCTTTATCTGTTTTATTCAACACAATCAGTAATTCGGCTTCCGGAGAAATCTTTTCCTTTACCTGACTGTAATAACTTTCAAAACAATCCGCCCCACGGCTCAAATCCGTCAATAACAAAACAACACTGGCCTCCCCTATTTTGGCAAACGTACGCTCGATTCCGATATTCTCCACAATATCATCCGTATGGCGTATACCCGCCGTATCGATAAAACGGAAAGCTATTCCCTGCAAATTGATCGTGTCTTCGATAGTATCCCGCGTTGTTCCGGCGACATCCGATACAATCGCCTTGTCTTCTTTTAACAAAGTATTGAGCAAGGTACTTTTCCCCACATTGGTATTCCCGACAATCGCCACGGGGACCCCGTTTTTAATCACATTACCCAAAGAGAACGAACGGCACAATCGAGTCAATAGCTTTTCGATATTTCCGGCGATACGGCGTAATTCCGAACGGTCGGCAAATTCCACATCCTCTTCCGAAAAATCCAGTTCCAGTTCCAATAAAGAAGTGATATGCAGTAATTCGGCCCGCAATTTTATCAATTCTGCCGAAAAACCGCCTTTCATTTGCCGGAGAGCCATTTTATGCGCAGCCGAAGAAGAAGAAGCGATCAGGTCGGCTACCGCCTCCGCCTGTGAAAGATCCATTTTCCCATTCAGGAAAGCCCGCTGGGTAAATTCACCGGGAGCCGCAAGGCGTGCCCCTTTATTTACTAACAATTGCAATATACGCTGTTGAATATAAACAGAACCGTGACAGGAAATCTCTACGGAGTCTTCTCCCGTAAAAGAATGCGGAGCGCGAAATACCGCAACCAGTACTTCATCGATGACATCTTCCCCCTCCTGCAATTGTCCGAAATGTACGGTGTTAGGCAAACAATCCGCCAACTTTTTCCCCGAGGGAGAAATAAAAACCTCATCTGCCAAAGCAAAACACCCCTTTCCGGACAGACGTACAACGGCAATAGCTCCGGTACCCGGAGCCGTAGAAATAGCACAAATTACTGCTTCATCCAACATAACGCTCTTTTCCGCAAATTTACATCTTTCGTCGTAAAAGAAAAAATCGAATCGGCCGATTCGCCGGATAATTCACTTTTTTAATTTTAAACTTTTTTAAATAATCCGCCCAAACACATGGCTCATTTTTTGCGTATATGTGCATAAATTAAGTTCATTGACCTATTTAATACTTTTCGTAGCCTCTTTAAACAAAGGTTATTGAAGCCTTTAAACAGGTCCTCACGACTTAAATTACTCAATAGTTGGGAAGATATCCTACCGAACAGTGGCCGAGGATATACAATAATACATTAATAAACCAAATAAACTACTTACCATGAAAAAAGTAATTATTCTTCTATTGATGGGACTATTTTTATTCCCTGCAATGGAATTGCTTGCTCAACAACAAGTACAGTCTCAAACACAAATTCAAGAACTGACGAAAAAACAGATTCGTAAAATGAAACGTGACCAAAGACGTCACGCCCGCCAGGTTGCCAACATGGATGCTTTCAATGCTGCTGTAGGCGCAATAAAAGACAACAACTGGGTATTGATGGCCAATACTTTGTACGGCAGACGCGGAAATGCAATTCCGGTATCCGACAATACCAATTTTATCCAATTCAAGGACAATACGGTATACGTACAGTTGGCTTTCAACGGAATCGCCGGACCGAATGGTTTGGGAGGTATCACCGTACAAGGCAGTCCGTCACAAATCAAAAGCTCAACGGACAAGTACGGTAACATCACCTATTCTTTCTATGTCAACGGAACGGCTTTGACTGCACAGATCGTTATCAACTTAAGTTATGGTGATAATTATGCACAGGCTACTGTCTATCCGATGATGAACAACAATAACCTGACATTCTCCGGTATATTGGTTCCGACATCACAGTCCAGTATTTTCAGAAGCGGCTTTATCAGCTATTGATAAGTCATTCCTCGATTTGTTTTCAAAGACCCGTTACCGGGTCTTTTTTTTATTTACCACCTTTTGCGGCACCTTATCATTCGCCTTTACCTCACCTTTTTTTCTTTTCTCTATCCCCCCAAGACATTGCACATTTTTAACTCATTTCAAATATTTTAACTCAATTTGTTATGGTTTTATTAAGGTATGTTTTTCCCAAAACAACCGTTTTAGCAACAATTCGAGTGGATTTGTTATGGTACTTTAAAAGTAAATTTTAAGTCAAATTTCTTTTCTTGCGACAAATTCTAATAAACATTAATTTTTTCTAAAAAATTTCTGAAAACAGATGGAGTTGAATCTGAACATTTGTTTCTCTGTAATTAAAATTTTTTACATTAAAAATATATACAGTTCACAACCGAATTAATGCTCACAAATTAAAATAGAGAATCAACCTAAACATTTTAAAGTATGCGAAAAACGTGGTTTTTAAGTTGTCTCATTCTATTATCGGTATTCTGGTGCCTACCGATATATGGACAACAATTATCGAGTTATGTCAAAGACGGTGTAATCAGGGTCAAACTTGAGCCTGCCGTAGCACAACAACTGGGAAACACCCCTAAAACCAGAGGGGGGATCGTATCGACCGGCATCCAGCCGCTTGATAAAATCAATAAGGATATCAAAGCCGTAGAAATGAAACGGGTTTTCCCTTATGCGCCGAAATTTGAAGAACGTATGAGAAAACACGGACTTCATTTATGGTATGAAATCAGTTATGATGCAAAATTGACTCCGGAACAAGCCGCAGATAAATACAAAGGCATATCCGGAATCAAAATCGCAGAAATCGTAAGAGTCCAGGATTTGCCGAAATACAAATCCGTTCCGGCCAATCTCCCTTCCGGTCCCCGGACACGGGCCGGAGAACCGTTCAATGATCCGGGACTGGTAAATCAATGGCATTATCGCAATGACGGACGAGTACAGGGAAGTATTGCGGGCAGTGATATCAATGCTTTCGAAGCCTGGAAGATCACGACGGGAGCCCGCAATGTGGTTGTTGCCATTATTGACGGAGGTATCGACATCCAACACGAAGACCTGATCGACAATTTGTGGATAAACGAAGCCGAATTAAACGGAGAAGAAGGAGTTGACGATGATGGTAACGGATATGTAGATGATATCTACGGCTATAATTTCTGTACAAATAGCGGAACAATCAGCGCTCACCCGCACGGTACACATGTGGCCGGAACAGTCGGCGCTGTCAACAACAACGGCAAAGGTGTCAGCGGAGTTGCCGGAGGAAGCGGCAATAACGACGGCGTACGCCTAATGTCTTGTCAGGTATTTGACGACAAAGGACAGGGCGATTTCGCCAAACCGTTTGTATATGCAGCCAATGCCGGAGCTGTTATCGCTCAATGTTCCTGGGGATGGACGGCACCCGGTTTTTTCGAGCAAGCCGTTTTGGATGCTATGGATTATTTCACCGAAGAAGCAGGTCAGTATGAAGGCAGCCCGATGAAAGGCGGTCTTTGTATCTTTTCTGCCGGCAATACCCAATCGGAAGGAGAATTCTATCCGGGAGCCTACCCGACAGCCGTTGCCGTAACAGCCATGAGTGTAGACTTCAAAATGTCCAACTTTTCCACCCGCGGAGTCTGGACTGATGTCTGCGCCCCCGGAGGAGACATGGACCTGGGCGGCGAAGCATGGGGAGTATTGAGTACCTATCCGAACAACGGCTACCGTTATATGCAAGGTACATCTATGGCCTGTCCGCACGTTTCCGGTATAGCAGCCCTCGTCTTAGCAAAATACGGCGGCAGTGATTTTACAAATGCCGAACTGAGAACCCGCCTGACGGAATCGGTACACGATATATATCCCTATAATCCAGAATACCTGGGTAAATTAGGGAACGGATATATCGATGCTTATATGGCATTGGGACAAAAAAATACAAATCCGCCGGCAGTGATAAACGACATCAAGCTGATTGCATCTCAGGAAGATATTCACACCGAATGGAAAGTGCCGGCCGATCCGGACGGAGATCCCGTTTCACGCTGTATCGTATATTACAGTGAGCAAGCATTTACGGCATCCAGCGATTTATCGGCGCTCAAGTCGATGACTCTTGCTACCCGTTTCAACAAAGCCGGGGATGTTGTACATGTCATGATCCCGAATCTGAAAGCTGAAACCAATTACTGGATTGCCATCCGGGCATTCGACCGCTGGAACAATGCGTCCCCGCTATCCGAAGTTAAGCAGATAGCAACCAACGCCGGCCCCGTAATGGAAATTGCCAAAGACAAGTTCACACTCAAAATGGACGTTACCCAATCCTATGATGCCATCGACTCTATGGAAATCAAAAATACTGGAGAAGGTATGCTGAAATGGGAACTCGATATCAGAGGCAGCAAACAAAGTTTCACCCCCCGCAGTAATTCCGCCCTCCTGACAATGGCCTCACAGGAACAAGCCATATCAAACAGCTCCGTTTATCACGGATCGGTTACCGGCGTGGAAGAAGCTCCGGTGAAAATCATCGAATCCGGAGTGAACATGGACGAATTCCCCCGCAATATTAAATATTACCGGGAATATCTATACCGCATCGGAGAATCCGACACAGCACAGTGGAACTCTTTGGCTCAGTTCTTCTATATCAGTCCGGATTTTTTCCCGAATGGATTTAATTTAACGGGGATACAATTAAACGGTGTCTACAGCAAAGGACAGCCTATCCTGGAAATCTATCAGGGTGTCAGCAATTTTACGGCAGAAGACTGTTTGCTCAGCGATACACTGCCTGCCCGTAATCCGTTTATAGGCGACCTGGTACTCAGTGAAAACCTGTATTTCAAGCCCGGAAGCGGTTTCTGGGTGGTTTTTCATATGCCGAGAGGACATAAAAATCCATTGGCATGCGGACATGAAATCGAAAACTCAAATGCAGCCCAATACAGTTACTACAGTTCCGACCGGGGAAAAACATGGTCTACGTTAAAATCGGTATTGAGCGAAGGTAATCTGAGTCAATACGCCAACACGCAAACCTGGATTGTCAGTGCGGTCAGTCATTATCCCGACTGGACGAACTATATCACCCTGACCCCGGCTTCCGGCACGGTAAAACCCAGCGAAGCACAAAAGGTGTATGTCGCTCCCGAAAAGGTAAAACTTATCAACGGCGTATATAATTTCAATTTATCCGTAAACAGCAATTACAACCAGGAGCCCCAGAAGAAAGTTCCAGGTACACTGACGGTATCCGGTCATAAACCGAATTTGCAAAGTGCCAAAATCGTAGATTTCGGCAAAATTTTCGTCGGCGAGAAAAAAACGCTGGAGATCGAAATATACAACGCCGGATACGGTAAATTCAACGGTAAATCAGGCAGTTCCCTCTATGAATACGACGGCAGTATCCAATTCAGCCCCGCAAATAATTTCAAACTTACGGACGGGTATATACAATCCTTTGCAGCCCGGACAACACAGAAAGTCAAAATAGACTTCAAACCGGACCACGAAGATGTCTTTAAATCCGTTTTCAAACTGACCAGCAAAGAAGGACTGACTCATTCGATCACCCTGACGGGAACGGCAATCGACCCTGCTAAAATCACCGTTGATCCGACACAAATCGCTGTCGGTGATCTGGAAATAAATGCAGCTCCTGTAACCAAATCGTTCACGATCAGTAATACCGGATCGTATCCGCTGGAATACATTTTCCCGAAATTCACCGACGAAACCATCGAAGGATTGGGTAAAACATCCCACAAACACGGTTTCGAATACATCAGCAATATTCCGGGCTACAATGAAAATGCAGCCTGCATATTTCAATGGGAGGAGCTTCTCAATGCCAATGAAGTACAAAACCAATTGGTCGGCAACAGGGATTTCTGGACGGAAGGAGTCAATATCGGTTTCAAATTTCCATTCTACGACAAAGAATTCGAAACCGTATACATCGGCCAATACGGAGCCCTCTCGTTCAGCGGAGAGGAAGGGACATTACACTCCTGTATGATACCGGATGCCTCGCCCACCTGTACAGGAGGCCTGGATCTGATTTCCGCCCTGGGAAAACCCCTGACATTCTCTCCGGAAAGTAAGATAATGTATGCCAAACAGAACGGGAAATTTGTAGTCAGCTATGAAAATGTCATACCGCGGTACAGCAATGTTACGGTCAGCTTCCGCATCGCTCTTTCTCCGAACGGAGACATCGATATCGCCTACAAAAAATACGACCCGTATGAAGTGCATTTGTCCGACGGTATCTTCATTGCCTGCATCGATTATGATGTAAACGACGCCTTTGTCGTGGCGAGTGCGGACTTATCCCGCCAGGGAATCGACTTATGGCAATACATCGGAGACGAAACAGCAATAAAGATAACCGCGCCGGGTAAAAACATGATCCGTTCAATTTCCCCGTTATCGGGAGTAATCGGAATGAACGAAACCCAAACGATCGAAGTCACCTTCTCTGCAGACACCACGATGTATAAAGGAGAGTTGACCAACCTGCTGGCCCTGCTGTGTAACGACCCGAATAAATCGACTTCAATCATCCGCTTCGATGCCAATATCACCGGAGATTACTACCAACCCCATGTCATATTGGGCAACGACAGTCTGCTATTCGGAAACATCATGCAACACTCGACTTCAACCGGTGCGGTCAGTTTGATCAACAACGGAAAAGATCAGATCGCGATCACCGATATCACGCTGTCGAATACCGATTTCACAATAAACAAAACCGTTCCGTTTATCCTAAAACCGGGTACGTCCGAAGACCTTTACATTAAGGCAAACACGACGTCGAAAGGTAATTTCGAAACGCTTTTGACGATAAAAACAGAAAAGAACCAGGAATTGACAGCCCATATCCTGTCTAGCGTCGTCGCAGCTCCGGACATTACCGTAACACCGACCATATTTGCCGAAACTATGAAGAGCGGTGACAGCAAAACCGTTCATCTGGACATCAAAAATACAGGAGAAGCCGACCTGAATTACATGATTGTTCCCAACACCTTGTTTTTTCCGGCAAACGATACCCTGAAAGAAGGTGAAAAAGCAGAATACCTGTACAAGTCTTCTTTGGACTTCAACGATGTGACGAACCAATGGGAAGACATTACCGACTCTGAAATTTACTACGGAGAGAAATACTTCCGGACCAACGTAAGTTTTGCACAGGAATTACCGTTTTCTTTTACATTTTACGGTAAAAAGTACAACAAGATATATGTATACGGTCCCGGTTTCATTACGTTCAAAGACTTCCCGCCTTTAGACATGTGGCCGGAAGATTTCAGAGCAGACTTTACGCCTTATATAGCCCCTTACTGGGGACACCATTCTCCGGTCCCTGCCGAGTATTCTCCGACAGGCATTCCGGGTGGTATCTACTATAAGGAAGAGACCGACAGGGTTATCATTTCCTTCCTGAATTACGGCAACGTAGTGAGCCTCGGTCTGTGTTACCAAGCCATACTGTATAAAAACGGAAACATCAAATTCCAATACAAATTATCCGAAGGAGGTATACAGATTGGTGCATTCGGCATATCCGGCCTGGCTTACGAAGGAGCTTCCTACGACGATAAAGAACGTATGACCCTAGCCGAACGTTATCTGGACATGAACAGTGCCGTCGAATTTTATCCGGTACGCACCTCCAGCCTGAAAGCCGGAGAAAATGCCGATGTCGAGATGACAATCAATACAGCAGGCTTGATGGCCGGTCATCACCCGACGAAAAATGTCATCCGGACCAATGTTCCCAACAAAGAGGAAATAGAACTTTTATTGGATCTGACACTGACCGGAACCCCGCAGGGAAGCTGGCCTGAAAAATTGGAATACGCCGACATCACGGTAGGAACTTTTGTGACAACCCCGTATGATTTCTTTTTCCGGAATACCGGTACCGACTATTACCACATCACCGGGTTAAGCTGTAAAACCACCGATGCCAGCCCGGATCCCTGGGATATGCCCGATTTCGATATTTTGTACTGGTCGAAAGATGCAGTCGCCTGGCCTCCGACCCCCGATGGCGGTGAAGGAGCCCTTGTCAGTATCCGCGAAATGCCTATTGATACAGACAGCCCGCTCGAAATCGGTAAAAACCCGCAACGCTTCGTTATTCAGATATTCAATACGCAAAATGTAATGAATATGAACGACACGCTGGTGTTTACAACCGATCTGCCGGGACATGAAACGATACGCATTCCATTGCAATACGCTGTTGTGGATTCGGCCGAAGTTACCGTCGATCCGGCAAAAATCGACCTGTATGCACCGAACACTACGTTCAGTTGTGATACAACCGTTGTCATCAGCAATACGGGCAAATACAAACTCACGTATACATTGGATCTGGAATTCAAAGACAATACAACTCCGGCACAGGCAAGCCAAAGCAATAATGCTGCGCCTGCCATAACCAAAGGCTACATACTGGACTATCCGGTAGCACAGGCAACAATGGGTAGCACACAGTCGACACGCAGCGGTGAAGCCTATAACGACAGTTTGAGTTATAATTTCGACTTCGAAGGAAAAATCCTGGTTTTAGGCCCGCAAGCCAGTGCTCTCAGTGCGTACATCGTATGTACCGAATATACGGCACCGGAAAAAGGATTCAATATTTCCACCCTTAAATTTTACGGTTCTTTGATGAGCCTGGAAAGCGAAGATTTTGTTGCAGAAGTACGCACGGGCAACTCTTTCTCTGACAACAAGGTACTGACCAGCGGTACATTAAGAGCAACCGGCGGACCGGAAATAGACGGCGGCCAGCCTATCATCAACATAAAAACCATAGAATTCGACCATCCGGCCTATATCAATCCGGGAGAAAAATTCTGGGTATACATCTACATCAAACCCAATACCGGAATAGCATTGATGTCGGTAACCGACCCCGCAACAGAGGGACGGTTCACAGTACACCTGGAAGGTACCTGGGACGATCTGCTGTCACTCCAATCCCAATACGGCGTACTCGGCTTCTTACAAAAAATATATGAAAAAGAGGCCAGCAGCGCCTGGTTGACAATGGAAGGCGAAGAGAAAACCTTACAACCGGAAGAATCCGTGAAGATTTCCCTGCATGCCAATGCAGCTTTGACCAGAGGCGAAGGTAACAATCTGGCCAACCTGGTCATCAAGAGTAACGATCCCGGAAAACCGACAACCATCGTTCCGGTTACGTTAAAGAAAAACACGGCTCCGGTCATTACGCAATTGGATAAAACCATCCGTGTAAAAGAAGAGGAAGAAGCTACCGTCAGGTTTACAGTCATCGACAATGAAAACGACGACATGGAAATTTCTGTCATTGAAGACGAACAGAACATCGCCAGCCTGACCCGGGATCAAAACAACATCACGGTCACCCTGTCGCCTAAATACGGCCAAAGCGGAGATCATACTTTCACATTAAAAGCCGTAGACGAATTCACGAACGAGCGTCAGTTGAAAGTTGCCTATTATGTAGAAAAAGTAAACCGGGCACCGATCGTGATCCAGCAACCGGGCGACAAGACCGTGAAAATCGGCAAACTAGTCGAAGGTTTGGAACTGGGTACCGTATTTTCCGATCCGGACGGTGACGAACTGACTTATACAGCCATATCATCCCATCCGGACACTGTCGAGGTATTTGTGTCTGCAACCCATACTCTTGAATTTGTTCTCAAAGCCAAAGGCGAAGCGACCGTCACGTTGACGGCAAAAGATCCTGAATTATTACAGGCGACTACTACATTCAAGGTAACCGTTGAAGAAGAAGAGACCAGCGGCAGCGGTATTTTCGAAGCCCAAGTAAAAACTTACCCGAATCCGGCTACAAATGTTCTGAACATCCAATGTTCCGACGATGTCGATGGGGAAGTAATTTTCCGCCTGTACAGCATGAACGGCAGTATCGTCTATACGGAAAAAACGGCTGTAACGACCGGTTCCGTAAAAGAACTGGATATTACCAGCTTGCCCGCAGGCATGTATATTCTGGAAGTAGAACATAAAGGTGACAGAATTACCTCTAAAGTAGTTAAACAATAAGTTTTATCCGGGGAGAGGCACTCCTCTCCCCTTTTATACATTGTCATTATGATCAGAAAGATTTCAATTATAGCGCTTACGGCCTTCGCCTCACTCGGAGTCAGAGCGCAGGAAAACCAAACCGCTTCTTTATACAGCGGCGCTTATTTCCTCTCGATCGCACCGGATGCCCGGTCCGGAGCTATGGGCTCCATCGGAGCTTCAACCTCCGCCGATCCTTATTCGATTTTTTGGAATGCCGCCAAATCGGCATTTTCCGAAAATAATGCGGAATTATCATACACCTATAGCCCCTGGATGCGGGAACTCATCAAAGACATTAACCTGTCAAGCATCGGCTTTTCTTACCGGATCGACGATGTACAGACCATCAATGCCGGTTTCAGGTATTTTTCTTTCGGGGACGTAATGTTCATCGGAGAAGATGGAATGAATATGGGCGAACAAAATCCCTACGAGATGAGCATCGACATTGCTTATGCCCGGAAACTGGGACGCTACCTCTCTGCAGGTGCAACGCTGAAATACATCCGTTCCGAACTGGGGATGGGACAAATGGTAGGCGGAGTAAAAGCCGATCCGGCCAATGCCTTTGCTGCCGACATCTCATTGTTCTTCAACAAAGAGGTCCATTTTTTGCAAGAAAACTCTGTTTGGAGAGCCGGTCTGACATTGGCTAACATCGGTTCGAAATTAAAATACGGCAACGACAACGAAGCTTACCTCCCCGGTGGCCTTCGTCTGGGTACTTCCTACGAAATGAATTTCAATCAACAGCATTCGTTACTGATTGCCCTGGAAGGGAATGCTATTATCACGCCTCAATATAAAGACGGCGAAAAACCGGACAAATCGGGCGTAGGAGGATATTTCTCGTCTTTCGGCGATATCGAGTCAGACAATATTACATGGGCTCTGGCTGCGGAATATTGGTTCGCAAAGACCGTCGCCTTAAGAACCGGATACCATCACGGCAATAAAGACAAAGGACATCCCACCTGGTTCAGTACCGGTGTCGGATTGCGTTATTACAATCTTTTGGCCGATTTTTCTTATGTAGCCGCCGTATCGGACAACAATCCGATGAAAAACAGCCTGCAATTCTCTGTAGGTCTTAATTTCGACATCTTTAAGAAAAAAGCGCAATAACGCTGACGCCTGCGTTATACAACAACAGAGGTTGCCCGGTTACACCGGCGGCCTCTGTTTATCATTTCCGGGTAATCAACTTAGACTCAGAACCCAAACTGTATAACTCATTTTAATTAAAATATAACTCAAAACAGACCGTATTTTCATTCAAAAGAATAGTCATTATTATTGCATGTCAACAATAAACAATAGCTATTATTTCATTTTTTATTTTTTTATCTAAATTTGAGCAGCACTAATAATAAGTTTCATGAGAGCCATTCAATCTATCATCTTCAGCCCCCTGTTCGTTCTGTTTTTTCTGTTTCTCTTTTCAAAAGCTATATCCTCCCCCAGTTATTCCGACACACAAAAAATAACCGACAGTCTTCTGGTCGAATTTCAAAAAACAAAAATTCCCGACAAACAAATACAATTACTTAGCGAACTGGCATTTTTAACCCAACCCCACAACATCAATCTCTGCCTGAAATATACCGAACAGATGCTGGAAATCATCGATCAGAGCAAAACTTTAAAACATACCGGTGTATATTACACGAATGCCGCCATCATTTTCCTCCAATGTGACATCTACGACAAAGCGCTGGAATTTTTTCTAAAAGCGCTCAATATTATGGAAAAAGAAAAAAATGCAGTAAATATACTCTCCATTAAAAATAACATCGGAGGGGTTTATTTCCGCCTGAATAAACCGGAATCCGCACTTACTTACTTCATGGAAGCCCTACACAAAACAGAAGAACTGATACGCCAGGGCGACAGTTGCCAGTACCAAAATTTACATGCTTTTTACAACAACATCGGCCTATGCTACGACCGGCTGGAACAACCGGATAAAGCCATACAATATATCGAGCAGGCCATCGCTCTGTGCGACACGTTAAATTATGAATATCTGGGCCAATACTACAATAATATAGCTTTGTATTACCACGATAAAGGAGAAAAAAACAAAGCTCACGATTGTATCCGGAAAAGCATCGGATATAACCGGAAAATAGACAATGAAATGGGATTAGGAAAAAATTATTTGAAACTGGCCCAATTATTCTATAACGACAACGATACGAAAGAATCCCGTAAATACACGGAAAAAACCATTGCAATAGCCAAAGAGATACACTCCAAATCCCTGTTGCAGCATGCTTATCAGTTATACATCAATCTCTGTGAAATGGAACATGATTATCAGGAAGCCAATGTATATCTGAAAAAACTATTCGACCTGAAAGACGAATTGTTCAACGATACCATTGCCTCTAAGATTACGGCCCTGAAACTGCAATATGACTTTGACAAAAGAACAACCGAAACCCTGATAAAAAACCAGAACAAAGAACTACGTTACCAACTTATTTTAGTCATCATACTTTCTTTATTAGGCGGGATAACCCTGCTCTATTTTCTAGCCAACAGCCGTAACAAACGCATTCGTCTGGAAAAGCAGAGCCTCGAAAAAGACCTGGAATTCAAAAATAAAGAACTGACCAGCAATGTAATGTTTCTACTCCGCAACTCCGATCTCATACATTCCATCATCAGTCGCCTGCATCATCTTAAATCAGACCTGAAAGGACAGCAAGCTACCGAAATCAAGAATATTGTCATCGAATTACAATCCGTTATGAAAAACGATTTATGGGATGAATTCAAAGTACATTTCAACCAGGTCTATCTCGATTTTTACAAAAAATTACAGGAATATTGTCCCGACCTCTCTCCGGCAGATCTAAAGCTATGTGCTTTTCTACGACTGAATATGTCGTCCAAAGAAATTGCAGCCCTCTGCGGAGTAACGGTTAAAAGTATAGAGGTGATGCGTAGCCGATTACGCAAAAAACTCAATATTACAAATACCGACGTCAATCTGAACACATTTTTATCCGAATTCTAAAACACCGGATAAACAAAAGAGGCTGCTCCGGCAGCCTCTTTTATCATTTATTTCGCTTTTTCCAATTCCACGGTAAAATGCCGCATAATCGGAAACTCTTTGGTAATCACATAACCTCTGTTAATGGATTCACGGCGGTCGTACACATTTTTCAATGCAGCAGCAATCACATCCATGTGATTATTGGTATATGTACGTCGCGGAATAGCCAAACGCAACAACTCCAAACGCGGGTAACGGTTTTCACGGGTTACCGGATCGCGGTCGGCCAGGATAGAACCGATCTCAACCCCGCGGATACCGGCTTCCAGATACAATTCAACTCCCAGGGTCTGTGCGATAAACTCCTCTTTAGGAACATGGGTCAATACCTTTTTAGCATCCACAAAAATGGCATGTCCGCCGGCAGGACGCTGATACGGTATTCCGTATTCGTCCAGTTTAGCACCCAGATATTCTACCTGTCTGATCCGGGTTTCCAGATAATCAAACTCAGTTCCTTCATCCAAGCCTTGCGCCAAAGCATTCATATCCCGGCCTGACATCCCCCCATAAGTAATAAAACCTTCGTTCATAATACAGAACATCTGGCATTTCTTCCACAATTCCTCATTCTTAAAGGCAACAAAACCTCCCATATTTACAATGGCATCCTTTTTAGAAGACATTGTCATAATATCGGCATATGAAAACATTTCCCGGACAATTTCTTTGATCGTCTTATTTTCATATCCTTTTTCCCGGGTTTTGATAAAATAGGCGTTCTCAGCAAAACGAGCCGAATCGATCTGAAGATTTACACCGTATTTCTTACATAAAGCAGAAACTTCACGGATATTCTGCAT
Organism: Culturomica massiliensis; assembly: GCF_900091655.1. Taxonomy (NCBI): domain Bacteria; kingdom Pseudomonadati; phylum Bacteroidota; class Bacteroidia; order Bacteroidales; family Odoribacteraceae; genus Culturomica; species Culturomica massiliensis. The sequence goes on along the minus strand of NZ_LT594620.1, from coordinate 53,613 downwards.
AGATACAGGCTGTCCTCCGGCCGTATTATTGGTCACCGTCAATACAACTGCGGGGATTTTTTCCTTCGGATATTTTTTCAACACATCTTCCAGTTTAGCCGGATCCATATTGCCTTTAAACGGTATCTCCAACTGGGTATCGGCTGCTTCATCGATCGTACAATCTATCGCAAGCGCTTTACGAAACTCAATATGTCCTTTGGTTGTATCAAAATGGGAATTTCCGGGTAAAACATCCCCTTCCTTAATGATCGTGGAATACAATACATTTTCGGCTGCCCGTCCCTGATGCGTCGGCAAAAAATAATCAAAACCCAAAATCTCCTTGATAGCATTCTTCATTTTATAATAAGAACGTGCTCCGGCATAACTCTCATCCCCTAGCATCAATTCCGACCATTGCTTGTCACTCATCGCTCCGGTACCCGAATCGGTCAGTAAGTCTATAAATACCTGATCACTTTTCAGATTGAAAAGATTGTATTTAGCCTCTTTGATCCATTGCTCACGTTCTTCACGTGTACTTTTACGGATGGTCTCTACCATCTTGATTCGAAATGATTCTGCAAACGGTAATTCCATAATATTTAAATTTAAATTGTAAATTTTAGATTGTAAATTATAAATTCAGATCAATTATGCCGATTTAAATCAACCATTATTTTTGACTCACGATTTATGATTTTTCTTTTTTACAAGGACAGATTGTAGGTGCAATCCAAAATCATAAATCTAAAATTTACATTACGTAAGTATCGGCAAAATGAGATAAAATGAGTTTCAGAAATTAAACTCATCACGCTTTTTAATATTCAAAAAAAGCCGGTTAATCGGTGATTCTGTATATATCATACGCATACGATTGCAAAGATATAAAAAAGGATGAAGGATAAACGATTTTCAATTAAAAAATTATCTTTGTCCAATAAAAAAATATGCTATGACTATCGGAGATTATTTACTATTGCCATTAATATTACTCGCCTTGATGATGTACCCTTTGTTACGGAAAGGTATTTCTTTATTGGAAATTTTCGTCAATAAATATGTACATACCAACCCTAAAACTGAAACGGCTAAAGAGTCGACAACCCAAACACTCTTAAATTTAAAATTACTGGCCTATGAAAGAATCATTCTTTTCATCGAAAGGATGAAACCAGATTCTTTGATACCCAGAACCCTCCTATCCAATATATCCGGCAGAGAATACCACCGGCTTCTGGCAAACGAAATCCGGCAGGAATATGAATACAATCTTTCACAACAATTGTACCTGAGCGAAAATGCCTGGAACGTCGTGACAGACTTTAAAAACAATATCATAACTTTAATCAATACGGCTGCCGCAGACAGCGATCCGGAAAAGCCTGCCGGAGAATTGGCAAAAAAAATCCTGGAGCAATACATCGCCTCCGATATCAAAGCCGATCAAATCATCCGGATCATTAAAAATGATGTAATGCAATGAAGACAATTTGTAGATTTTAGATTGTTCTCGGAAAGACCGGGAGCAGATTAAAGGCATCCGCTTAATTTACAGAGTCTTTATTATTTACGATTTTTGATTTACGATTGTAGACTAGACACACAGACAACCCCTGATTACAGATTTAAACACTTAGATCGTTTAGAAAAGTCGAGATTGCATTGCCCCCTAATGACAAATATCTGCCACAGTCACAAATCTAAATCACAAATGAATCAGCGTGATCTGCGGACTTAGCAAAAATCATTTTTTCTTTCCTTTGTTGTTTTTAGCGGACTTCTGGTGAAATGCCCCGCCTCCTTTAGGACGTGGTTTCTTTTGGTATACAATATTGGCAGTCACGACCTTCTCTTCTTCCAATAAAATATCTGAAATCTCCAATTTCTGAGGCAAAGGAAGCATTTCGACAGACTGACCAATCAAACGCTCGATATCGGTAAATCTATCTTCCTCCCTGGGTGCAACCAGACTTATAGCCGTTCCTTCCTTACCGGCCCTGGCCGTACGACCGATACGATGCACATATTCTTCCGCCAAGGTCGGTATATCAAAATTGATAACATGTGACACATCCTGAATATCCAATCCGCGGGCCGCCACATCAGAAGCAACCATGATGCGGGCCCTTCCTTCCCGGAATGCTTTCAAAGCATTCAAACGGGTATTTTGGGCTTTATTGGAGTGAATGACACTCAATTCATCTTTCCAAAAATCCGCCAGTTTATCAGTAATACGATCGGCGTTTTTCTTACTTTCAGTAAAAATCATAACCCTTGTATATACCTCCTTATCCGCCAACAATAATTTCAACAAATTGATTTTAGTCATTATGTTCGGCACATCGTAACGGTATTGTACAACAGTATCCACAGTCGTCGCCTGAGGTGCAATCTCCACTTTTTCAGGTGCAACCATAAACTCTTCTGCCAACGCAATCACCGTATCCGAAAAAGTAGCGGAAAAAAGTAACGTCTGGTGTTTTTCCGGTATCACCTCCAGTATACTTCTCAACTGCGGTATAAAACCTAAATCCATTAACCGGTCGGCTTCGTCGATTACGACCGTTTTTACGGAAGTGGTCCGGATAATTCCATTCATATAAATATCCATAAAACGCCCCGGAGTCGCCACCAGCAAATCACAACCTTCATACACGGCATCCTGCTGTGTCCGTATATTGGTTCCCCCGTATATTCCCAGACAACGGATATCCATATAAGCGGTCAACAATTCTACACTCTCACATACCTGCACAACCAGCTCCCGGGTCGGCACGATAACAATGGCCCGGGGATACTTACCTTGTGCATAATGCAACTTCATCAGGATAGGTATCAGATAAGCCAACGTTTTTCCAGTACCGGTCTGAGCAATCCCAATCATATCTTTTCCCGAGCGAATTACCGGAAACGCTTCCACCTGTACCGGAGTCGGAATTTCAAATCCCGCTTCATCCAATGCATTCAATATCTGCTTGCTTATCTTTAAATCCTTAAATTCCATATAACCAAAGATTTATAATTTACGAACGTAAACCTTTTATTCCGATCTCCATTAAATACGTTCTAATAGCCGAGATATATTCAAACACCATATGTTTTCAGTAAAGAAATTACAAAAACCCCGAATAAATCTACAGACTTAACATCGGCAAAGATACGAAAAAAAACAGAGCATAAAAATCCGCTTTTATTCATACATTCACCTCCTGATTAAGCGGCTAAAAATGATTTATTTAACATCATTTGTACTGGTCGGGTAATATCTGAACAGAATTAATGCAAACGTTTTATTTGCTTTTTTCAAAAAGAAATCATACATTTATTCCAACGAATAACCATAAAACTTTTGAGATATGACGACAATGACATTCAACGAATTGAGGAGAATCAAAGACCAATTGCCCTCAGGAAGCATGCAAAAAATTGCAGATGACTTAGGCATTGATGTTGAAACCGTCCGGAATTACTTTGGGGGCGATCATTATGAAGAAGGGAAAGCAGTCGGTATTCATTTCGAAAAAGGTCCCGAAGGGGGGATCGTTCAAATTGACGATACAACAATCTTAGAAAAGGCAAAACAAATGCTGGAAAATTAATCTGATCCGGGAGTGCTGAAAAAGGCTCCCGGATTTTTTTCTCTGTTATTCCCGATTTTTATCTATTTTTGCAGCCGTCAGCCAAACAAATAAAAAACGGTTTATGAATTCGATTCTATTAAAAAGCGGGAAAGAAAAATCTGTATTCAGATACCATCCCTGGATATTCTCCGGAGCAATTGCCAAGACAGAAGGTACACTACAGGAAGGAGATATCGTTAAAGTATACAGTGCAGACCGTCAGTTCCTGGCTATCGGACATTATCAGATCGGTTCCATAGCCGTACGTATACTAAGTTTCGAAGACACTGTTATTGACCACAACTTCTGGAGGACAAGAATAACTGAAGCTTACCGGAAGCGTCGTTCCCTGGGGCTTACAGATTCACAAACCAACAACGTATACCGTCTTATTCACGGAGAAGGCGATAACCTGCCCGGCCTTGTGGTAGACATATATGCCAATGTAGCCGTCACCCAGTTCCATTCCGTCGGTATGTATCTGGAACGGGAAAACATTGCCAAAGCCATTGTTGAAGTGTTAGGCGATCAAATAACAGCCATATACGACAAATCCGAATCGACATTACCTTTCAAAGCGGCAATAGAACCGAAAAACGGTTATTTATACGGTCAGGCAAAATCGTTTATTGCTCTGGAAAATGGTTTGAAATTTAATGTAGACTGGCTGGAAGGACAAAAAACAGGCTTCTTTATCGATCAACGGGAAAACCGCAGCCTATTGGAAAAGTATGCACGCGATAAATCCGTACTGAATATGTTTTGTTACACGGGTGGATTTTCTTTCTATGCCATGCGGGGAGGCGCACATTCTGTACATTCTGTCGATGTCTCTGCCAGAGCTATTGAATTGGCAAGGCAAAACGTAGAATTGAACTTCCCGGGAGATCCCAGGCACGAAGCATTTGCCGAAGAAGCATTTCGTTTTCTTGAACACTCCTACGACAAATACGACCTGATTATTCTGGACCCGCCGGCATTTGCCAAACATCAGAATGTATTGAACAATGCCATCCAGGGATACAAAAAGCTGAACCGGAAAGGGATAGAAGTCATTAAACCGGGAGGCATTATCTTTACCTTCTCCTGCTCACAGGTCATGACAAAAGAATTATTCCGGCAAACCGTATTCACTGCCGCCGCCAATACCGGACGCAAAGTAAGCATCCTCCATCAACTGACCCAACCCGCCGATCACCCGATAAACATTTACCACCCGGAAGGAGAGTATTTAAAGGGATTGGTACTATATGTAGAGTAGACGAATATTTTTAATTTACAATACAGGATAGTAGATATCACAAACTTAATAAACAAAAAAGTTGTAAGCTACCTATCAAGAAATTTATCGTTTACACCCGAAACCAGAACGATACCTTCTGAACTTGTAGCTTACAACTTACTTATAATCGTAAATTAATACAGGCTTTTTGCCGTTTCAATCACTTCCTCTGCCAACGCATTGGCAGCAGCTTCGTCTTTGGCCTCCGAATAAATCCGGATAATCGGTTCGGTATTCGATTTACGAAGATGTACCCATCCCCTCTCGAAATCAATTTTCACGCCATCGATATCCGTTACCTTTTCATTGGCATACTTCTTTTTCAGGCCCTCCAGGATTTTATCTACATCAATCTCCGGAGAAAGCGTAATCTTATTTTTAGAGATAAAATACTGCGGATAATCTTTTTTCAATTCCGTCATTTTTTTACCCTTTGTCACATAGTGAGACAGGAATAATCCGACTCCTACCAAAGCATCCCGGCCATAATGACTTTCCGGATAAATAACCCCTCCGTTTCCTTCTCCCCCGATTACCGTATGGGTTTCCTTCATTTTAGCCACAACATTGACTTCACCGACAGCGGCAGCATTATATTCCTGCCCGTATGCTTCGGTTACATCTTGGAGCGCCCGTGAAGAAGAAAGATTGGAAACCGTATTACCGGGAGTATGTTTCAATACATAATCGGCCACAGCCACCAACGTATATTCCTCGCCGAACATCTCTCCGTTCTCACTGATTAATGCCAAACGGTCTACATCCGGATCCACGACAATACCGAGATCGGCCCCGCACTCTTTCATCTTAGCCGAAATTTCCGTCAGATTCTCCGGAATCGGCTCCGGATTGTGCTTAAACCGTCCGGTCGGCTCGCAATTCAACTCCACAATCTCCTTGACTCCCAATGCCCGTAACAAACGGGGTATAACAACTCCTCCCACAGAATTCACGGCATCTACCACCACTTTCAGGTTTGCTTTGGCAATTGCTTCTTTATTTACCAGCTTCAAACCTAAAACCTGCTCAATATGATAATCGGTATAATCTTTCTCTGTAATCTGTCCCAAATGATCTACATCTGCATATTCGAAATTTTCCTTTTCAGCCAATTCTAAAACCTGGGCTCCGTCGGCTGCCGTCAGAAATTCACCTCGTCCATTCAGTAATTTTAAAGCATTCCATTGCTTGGGATTATGACTGGCCGTCAATATAATACCCCCGTCTGCCTTTTCTCCTGTCACGGCAATCTCTGTTGTCGGAGTCGTAGCCAAACCGATATTTACAACATCATGCCCCAACCCGATTAAGGTGGCAGATACCAATTTAGCATACATTTCACCGGAAATACGGGCATCCCGCCCCATTACGATCCTGGCTTTTTCTTTACCGGCTCCCTTTTTCAACCAAGTGGCATAAGCAGAAACAAACTTTACGATATCCAACGGAGTCAGATTATCCCCCGGATAACCACCTACCGTTCCCCGAATACCTGAAATAGATTTGATTAGAGTCATTGGAATTCAGATTTTAATTAAATACAAGATTATTGATAGTACAATACAACACCCACAAATTTAAAAAATTATATTTTAAAACACAAAGTTATTAAAATATATAACAAAGATTGACTACTTTATCTAAAAAGAGCTGTAATTTCCGCTTGGATATTACAGCTCTCAATATTTTTATCAGATGATAGCCTTATAAGCATCAGCAGTCAACAACCCGTCGATTTCAGCTTCATCACCGAGCTTAATACGGATAATCCAGCCTTTTCCATACGGATCCTTATTTACCAATTCCGGCTCTCCTTCCAATTCTTCATTAAATTCCAACACTTCTCCCCCAACAGGCATATATAAATCGGAAACGGTTTTTACGGCCTCAACTGTACCGAAGGTATCTCCGGCTTCAAGGTTATCCCCGACAGTTTCACACTCTACGAAAACGATATCGCCCAATTGACTTTGAGCATAATCGGTTATGCCTATAACAGCTTCATCACCCTCAACACGAATCCATTCATGTTCTTTGGTGTACTTTAATTCTGCAGGTACATTCATTATCTTAAAGTTTTTTAATTTAAAAATTATTACGCGTTCAAAGTTAAACAAAAATTCTAATCTCCGCCTTCGTTCTCCATTTATTTTTCCATTATATTTTACAAGTAGAAGAAATATTTTTCATTTTTTCCTATCCATTTATTTGCTATTTCAAAAAATCATCCTACATTTGCACCGCTGTTAAGAGATAGCACAACCAAAATCTGGTGCGGTAGTTCAGCTGGTTAGAATACAGGCCTGTCACGCCTGGGGTCGCGGGTTCGAGTCCCGTCCGCACCGCTGAAAAAGTTCTTCTAAAATTTTATGGTTATTTTGGTGCGGTAGTTCAGCTGGTTAGAATACAGGCCTGTCACGCCTGGGGTCGCGGGTTCGAGTCCCGTCCGCACCGCCAACTAGGTTTAATCATTGAAAATCCTGTGATTCTAACGAATCACAGGATTTTTTTATACCATAGCCCCCTCCAAAATTCATTTTTCGGGGATACTACCGGCTCAATCTGCTGTCGTCAACCTGATGGTATTTTGATTGTTTATGATTCTTTAGTCTCCAGATCAATGTAAATTCAACACTACTTCTCTCATAAAAACGAGTCAGCTTGTACTGGTTACTGTATTCCAACTTAACCGGACGCGGCCTCTGATGGCACAATATGTTGTCATAATTTACCAAAAAAGAAAGCGATTTGGTTATCGTCCATTTGACTCTACCTGACAACTTCCATATTTCGCCGAGTTTATAGACCCCCTGCCGGGCAGCAGACTGAAAATGTCCGTTGACCTGCAACAATAAATACTCGGTAAGATTAAAAGAATTATTTAAATTGACCACACCGCTTAAGCTTGTATGATTAAATGAATAACCATAAAAATCGTCGATCTTCTCCCGCGAATTTATTCCCTGCAAAGTGATATTACTGCTAAAGAATTTTCCTTGCTTAACATTCAGTATCACTGCAATTCCCATTCTTAGCAGATAATCATAATTCTCAAAACGATATATTGTCTTTATTTCGTCTGCCGACATGTGGGGCAACTGACTGAAATAGTCCGGTGCATACTGAATGAATCCCATAAAAATATACTTGCGATTGCGTATATACATAAACTGCCCTCTGTACATCTTATACGGGCTTAACTCCGGATTACCCACAACCTCCGAATATGAGTTCAATTCTGTCGTTTGAGGATTAATGGCCCAAAATGAAGGATAATACTTATCACTCGTAATATTCAACTGAAAAGTATTTCTCGGATCCAGACTGTAAGTAACGGATAAATTTGGAAATAGCGACCAGTCGTTCCATAAAGTATGCCGGATACCATTATCTGTATAAATTGATTTGAAGTATTCGGTTTTCAAGGAAATGGAGGCCGACAGTTTTTTATTGAACCGGCAGGATGCTTCTATAAAAGGGGTTGCAGTGTATTCTTTCTGACTGCCATCTAAATTTAAATCTCCGGCTTCGATGTAATCATCATTTTGCCTGAATAAATACCGAACTTTCGTATCAGATAAATTATATCCCGCATTTATACCATAATTCAGTTTTAACTTTGAGGGGAATGTAACTCCATGATTAATAAATACGGACCATTTTGAAATCTTCTGATCAGAATTATTGATATAATTTTTATTGATTTGATGGTCTTTTTCATCGGTATAATGCTGGTCTGTCGGATTTTTGTAAAAAGTGTATTCGGCTCCTATATTGAATTTTCTGTTTGAATACTGTATATAGGCGTTGTGCAACTGCCGGTTATCTTTCGTGTGATTCAAGCTGTTTAAGCTATATTGGTTTATATCGGTATAATCGTTCGTTGCAAAACTTTTGCCGTTTTTTTTCTCTTTATTAAGGAAATATGAAAAAATAAGTTCACTGTTTTTGTTAAATGTATAAGCTGCTTCTGTTCTGAAATCTATATCCAGATAATTATTCCTGCTATTGATGAATTCATTTATTTTTACAATTTTGTCTTTCAGGGAATGCCGGGAATAGGATTTGTTTTTATCCCAACTTTTCCCGGTATTAACCGTGGCCGAAAAATCAACTTTGAATTTTGAATTATTATAAACAAGATTGATCCGGTCAACGTTTGATGCATAGACCGATTGTTTGTATGATGCTGACACTTCCCCTGTTACAGACGGCTGTTCATCCGTCCTTTTGTTCAGAACGATATTGATCAGAGCTCCCCTGACATTATATTTGGCAGGCGGATTATACATAACCTCAATATTTGCAATATTCGAAGAAGGAATGGTCTTTAGCATATTACTGACCTGCTCTATAGTCATTTTGGTCATTTGTCCGTTTATAACAATGTTTAGCTTTTCACTGCCTATCAATGACAATTGGTTATTGATTTCAAATATACCCGGAATCTCTTTTAACATTTCGTAAGCGGTTGTTATTGCCTTATTCTTTTCTATCGATTGAGCATTATAAGACAACATATTACCGCTTACTTTCATCATTGGTCCCTCTGCTGACACCTGAACTTCATTTAAAGTATATTGCCTGGGAATAAGAGTTATTACAGGCTGTATCTGCATGTTGGCCTGTATATACAATGTATCGGGCTCATAAAGTAAATGTTGAATAATCAACCGGTAATTACCGGCCGGAAGATGCTTGATTATAAAATACCCCGTGCTGTCAGTAATTGTACCGTCAATATATTTTACCTGTGAATCCTGTAAAATAACTGTTGCGTATTCGATGGGTTTTTGGTCGGGATTAACAATTCTACTCTCAATAACATTTAACTGCGAGCTCGCCGTATAATGTGAGATCACCAATAACAGAAAAAAGAATATAAACTTCATATAGCTATATATTTAGTTTGAAAACCACTAGTATTGGGATGGATTGAAGTACCCAAAATACCAGTGATTTTTTAATCCGAACAATATCTATTGTGTGTTTCCGAACAAGTGTTTTTCCAAGTCTTTTTGATTTATGACACGCGAATGAACATTAATATTCTTTTCTATTTGAAACACATCAAATAACCTGCATTTATCCGAGACTTTACAATCTTCACAGTTGAAACAATTGGGGAAGGAGTGGTATCTGAATATTTTTTCCGGATCGGATATATCCTCAACTACTTCATTTGCGGTATCTTTTCCATAACCAATTGATAAAATTGCGGCAATTTCATCGTCATTTCTATTTTCTGTATATCTCAGATTCATATAATCCGAAATAGCATAATAATAATCATAGTCATCGCGGCTTTTATCTGATAAGAATAAATTCAGATAATACATTGCTTTATCGTTATTGCGCGCATAATAAAAAAGCATGTATAAAAGTAGCTCTAAATCAAGATCATATAAGTCTTGATCCTTGACAGGAACATATATTTTCGTATATTTGAATCTGTCAAGCTTTATCAATTCATAATTACAATCCAGACTGTCAGCTAATAAGGCCGCCTTTTCAACAGTCAAATTGCTCATATTACAAAGATAATTTAATTTACTTCCTAGATTGAGTAATGTACAATTTGATTTGTTTATCACTAATTCACTCATGCCTGGGGCAACAACGTAATAAGCCGGAAAATTAAGTTTCGAATTATCACGAATATAGAGATTAAACCCTAAATTATGGATCAGTTTGATACTGTAGTCCAGATCATACTCATTCGTATTTCCCAACTTATCATTAAAGCCAGTAAACGGATAAGATACTTTGGCAGATAATATAGAAGCAGGCCAATAACCCGAACTATCTACGAATGTGTTTTTCAGATTTAAATACATATAATCAATATCCGATATATAATCAGGTTTCTGTGATTTGTCGAAGAATTTAAAAGGAATACTTTTGAAATATGTCGTACCCTGATAAACTTCATTAATGCATCTTTCCAGCGCAATAGCAGGATTGAAATCTGAACCTAATTTGAAATTGAAAAAATGCTTTTCTTTATCAGTAATGATAAGCCCTATAACAGGTAAACCAAGCCCCAGGGAACAATCTTTTATAATAATTTCATAATTCGGGTTTTCTTTTAATATGTAATGTAAGTTTTCATAGGCCACAGAACCTTTAAATGCGTCATAAGGTATTGTTGGCGGAGTTAATTCTTTCAGATATATTTCTTTTATGGCATAACGCTCAAAAAGCTCACAAACTCCTTGCAGAACAGCCTCCTGTGCAGTATTTCCTGCACACATTCCATTAGAGCCTGTAGCTGACCATAATAACTCAATTGGAAGATAGATGGATTCATGAGTCTGCACATCAAAAAAAGGGACCATTAAAACCTCTTCTGAAGGATTTATCTGTCTTATAAATTCTCCGATATCATCATGATTACTCAATTTGAAAATTTTTCTAAGTTCATCTCCCCAATGAGCATGCAATTTTTCTATAGACCAGTATTCCTCATCCTTATCGAATAAATAATCTAATTCCAGATTTTTTTCCCTTACTTTCTTTACAAATTGAGAGTTCGGATCAAGTTCGTCCAGAAAACGTTTATAACTATATTTTCTTTTCGGTAACAACAAATTATTTTGCAGCCTTTCCAAAAATTCTGCATAACCACTGGCAAGAGAATATTCATAAGTTGTACCTTTTCCGTTTGTTCCATAATTGAAAGAATCTAAATCAGGATACGCAATATTTGTCCGGAAAGAAAAAAATTTGTTGTTTTTTGTATGATTATCTTTTGTCAGAATTCCAATATTTGACAATATTCCTCTTATCTTGTTTACAGTTTCGAGAGGATGACAAGCTTTATATTCTTTCATATAATTAAAATTAATGACTGTTTATTTATTGAAGTTAGCCCTTATAAAAGGGCTAACAAGATTGAGATTAACCTCTATAGGTTATTGACAGGACCTGTAGACACTGTAACCGTGTCTAATGTACCTCCATCGTAAGTTTTGTCTTCTTCCTTAATTTTAGAAGACTGACTCCCTTTGGGGGAATAGTTTTTGATTTTCATTGATTTTGTTTTCATAGCGAAAAAAATGAAATTAGCCTACTAACAAAGCGCATCAGCATTCGCTTATAATAATGTTGCAACAACTATTATCTTTTATGTTCGCTAATAAAATATATAAGTTATTCAATATTGTTTTATATTTATAATACATACATATTTTGCGTTAAATATATACATAATATTTTATTATACAAATTTTTGTAAAATATATTTTACAAAATATATGATTTACACGAAATAGTCGGCTAAAATAATCAATTGATTTATGAAATTTATCTGCTTAAAGTAAAGGATAAAAGTATTGAGGCAAAAAATGTAAATGATTAATTATATGATATTTATCCGAGGTACTGATTTCCGGATAAATAAGAATTCAGATTCAGTCCGCAACGCCAAATAAATTGATAATCATAAACAAAGTCCTGTTATTCGATCGAATAACAGGACTTTATTAATTATAGACGACACCTTTTAGTGACCCGCTTGCTTTATTTCTGAAATCAGTTCGTTTATTTCCTCTTCGGCATATTTATAATCTTCTTTATCGTACTGGTCATGCTCAGCCTGAAGTGATTTCATCGCATCCTCACAAGCTTTAAGAGCTGATTCGGTATCATTCATATCATCATAAGCCTGAGCCTTCCCCAGATATAAAATATACCGGTGACTGTCTCCTTCATGAATCTTTATCGCCAAATCAGCAATTTGCAATATTTTCCGGGGTTGACCGTTCATTCCCGCCAACACAATCCAATGATTATACAGATTGTAAACACCCGGATAATAACGGTATCCCAGATATTCCTGCCTGTCGTTATAATACTTACTAAAGGCTTTGGCAAAATCATCTTCTGCAAGCATAGCCATTCTCACATCTTCTCCGGGTGTACCATAAGAATACCTGATATATTCTTTGACACTCCTGCCCAGAGAAACAGGCAGCGATTCCATATGTCCAACTTCTGTCAGATAATCTATATGCGCTTCAAATCCCTTGATCCCGGGAGAATTTAAAAGCAAAGAATCAAACCGGCGAATTCCTTTCAAATATCCGGTCTCCGGCTCGCCCGTGTCCCCAATGGACAGATAAACAAACTTATCAAGTTTTACCGGAGCTTTCGCTTTAAAATCTTCCAGCAATCTGTTTTTGCTATAAACCAGATTCGGACTGAACATCATATAAGCGTTAAAGAGAGAATCTCTGTCACACAACGCATGCATAAGCAACGATCCTCCCAATGAATGCCCCACACCTAACCTATGCCGGGTCACATTATAGCGAGACTCGATATAAGGGAAAAGTTCATCTGACATAAAACTTAAAAATTTCTGTGCACGTCCTGTTTCCCGATCCGGATCACCCACCATAAAATCATCCATACGGGTATTTTCAGAAACAACCCCCACGACCAAAAAAGCAGGAATCTCATTATCCATATCGCGGACAAAAGCCAGATGAGCCGCAACCAGATTAACAAAAGCATCATCACCATCCAAAACATATACCACATTCATTTTACAATCCGATTGCCGGCTGGGGAATGCAGGCACCACCACATTAATATGTCGGGTTTGTCTCAGAATCTCCGATTTAACCGTATCTCTGACAATGATTTGCTGCCCGAAACCTATCGAATTTAATGCAAAAATCAAGATCAATAATAAAAATAATTTCATACCATCTCATTTTAATGTTCAATCAAAAAATTACGCTTTATGTGTTAAATATATATATAATATAGAAGGCAGACAACTATTTAGAAGGATAAAAGCAGGACAACCCGACCGTTGATAACTCTTATCTTTAGAAAAGTTATGAAATAAAGCAAAAGCTATTTCTATATTTGAGATAACTGATTTCGTTCAAAAGACACAGAAAAATAAGGTAACAAAGCGGTTATACATAAGTTTTAGTGACTCCCTTTTTATTCGTATTTCCGTCGAAGACTTAAAATTATTATTCTACCAAGGAATCTGTCAAACAGCTTAATTTTAATAGTTAAATCAGGCTGTTCGCAAAATCAACGCTAGCAGATATTCGGCAATAATTGTAGAAGAAGCACCGACAAACACCTTTTCACTCAATTTTACCCAATTTTTTTCAATATAATTGAGAAATTTTACCTTGTTGCCTTCCTGCGCCAATTCGAGGAGTTTTGTCATTTCACAAATTTGCTGATCGTTGAACATACCGTTTTTTAAAGCTTCGGGTATTTTCTCTCCGATGAATTTGAAATCGACTTTCGTGAATAATTTTTTAAAATCAGATTTCGTATAACGGTCGACAAGCTTCTCCACCATACCCTTCAAATCTTCCCAGTTAAATCCGTTAAAATCATTATCGGCATCGAAAGCCATATTCACAATCGGGTTTTGTCCGATACCGAATCGGTTCGGCTGCAACAATTTATATTGAACGGCTTTTATATAGGCGATTGCCCGTTTGCTATTGACGATCTCATTTTTCTTCTGAATACCTGCGTTAAGAAATTTAATGGTCTGGACGACGGTTTGTTTTTCCGCATGAATACGGACCAAAGCCGTCCTCAACCTGTGAAGTATCTTATAATCAATATGGTATTCGTCTGTACGCACCACAATCCATACAGGAACTCCTGCATGTTTATAAAAATACAATTTAAATCCCGATTTTTCAAAATCAGCTACTTCAACACTTTCTTCAGGAATAATATTCGGATCTTTCGCCTCTGCACTACTGATTTCAATATAACTCATCAAATCCCCGGTCATATTCCACGATGAAGACATATTTCCGACATTTTTCAAACAACAGGAGGATTTGAGATACAATCCCGATATATATTTTCCACCTTCTTTCAAAGTCGTTTCGTCATACCCGCCAACTGCATTCCTTACAAAAATCTTACTGCCGAAAATTCTGGTCAATACATCGGTTAAAAAAACACCGGGGCGCTGATACACCGTAAAAGATACCTCATAACGTCCCAATAAATCACCGTCGGAGAAAAAACGTCGTCCTTTACAAATACTCCGAAAACCTTCGTTATATAAACGAACCTCATCAGCACTCAAACGGGAAAAACGAATTGCCCGCCGGCCGTTACAAAAACGACGTTCGCCCGGCCAGCAACTAACACTTAAAGTCTTTCGTTCCTCTACTTTTCCAAAATGCCGGATCGTACTTTTAAAATCAGGACAAGGAAAATCAGGAACCGGTAAACGCTCAACGTCATCCTTGGCAAAATAACGGGCATCTACGATAGGGTAATGCAAGATCAGATACATAATTTCAAATTTAAAAAAAGGATGGACTAGCCCATCCTTTAAAATACGACAATTTTACGCCGTATGTACAAACAGCCCATGCTTTCACAGACCGGGGCTTCAGACCACTTAAACTTTCGGAAGACGGTATGATATAATTTCCAAAAGAGTTAAGGTAACGATCTTTATAAGCCACTTTTTACGTACTTACATGATACAAATATATAAATTTATAAACAAAAACAAAATATTATAATAATATTTTTAAATGAAATTATACATTTTATCTTTTATATAGTATATACATTAGGACATTTATGTAATTAAACAAAAAAGTCCAACCGGACTTGAATTGTCACTCCGATACTTTTAGAATTTATATTGACTTTATGAACCGGTTTACTAAAACAACATCCCATTGCTTACAAGGTCATTTTACACCTATAGTACCACAAACAGGTAAGAATCAGCATAAACTTATGATATACAAACAATTGAAATACACCTATATATTACTGCAAATCATTTGCACAAGCGATATTTTATAGGTATTTTATAATTGGCAAAATTCTAAATCTGTCACGATAATGTCACAATAAATAAAACAGGTCATCACGGAAAAAACTCGAGGAGGCGTGTCGAGTTTGCGAACAACGACAAAATCTCTGTAAAACACATTAATATCATACTTTTTATGTAATTTTACATTCAAATGGGGTAAACTCCATTCAAAACATATTAGAAATAAGAAGAAGCGTTATGCTGATCTTGTGAATTGGAAACGTAGGAAATTTCACAATTACACACAGGGATGGCATAGTGGTTTTCATGCATATAGCGATCCGGACTATTGAATATAATTCACTATATTTACACAATAAAATTGCATCTAAGAATGAAACTAAATAGGATAAAGGCTGTCTTGTCGGACAAAGGTATCTCTCAGACGTGGTTGGCTAAAAAGCTTGATAAAAGTTTCAGCATGGTCAATGCCTATGCTTGTAACAGAATCCAGCCTAATTTGGAAACATTGCAGCAGATTGCAGAAATTCTTCAAGTGGATTTGAAGGATTTGATAACAGACAAGAACGAACGTCAATAGCGTTTATGAACGTCCATTATTTTTTAGTGTGCAACTTCCGATAATATAGAAATATAGGAATATATATGACACCAGAAGAAAAAGCGAGGCAAAAAATAGATCAGTGGTTTACCGATGCAGGTTGGAAGGTAGTTGATAGAGAAGAGTACGAACCTACTTGTACGGCTGTCGCTATAAGAGAAGGGCTGCTAAAGGGTAATCTTGAAGCCGATTATTTCCTTTTCATTAATGGAAAGGCCGTTGGTGTGCTTGAAGCTAAAAGAGAAGATATAGATGCCTTTTCCAATAAAGTATGTGAACAGGTTGCTTTATATGCCAGAAGTGTTCCCAATATCTATCAGGCATATCAGAAACCATTACCTTTCATTTTTACTTCAAATGGAAAAGAATTATATTTCTGCGATTTTCGCAAACAAGATGCTTGTTTCAAACAGATAATGACTATCCCCACACCTTATGAGTTGGTTAAACAGTTAGGGATAAGTGATTATTTTGCCGGACTTCCGACTTTGCGTAAAAAAGGATTGCGTGATTGTCAGTACGAAGCTGTAACCGAGTTGGAAAAGAGTTTCCGGAGTGGACAAAATCGTGCTTTGATGGTGTTGGCAACGGGTGCTGGCAAAACATATACCGCCTGTCTTGCTGCATATCGTATGCTATCATATACTCCCATGCGAAGAATTCTGTTCCTTGTAGATAGGAACAATCTTGGCAAACAAGCTGAAGGAGAGTTCGGTACCTTCCGATTGACAGAAAACGGAGATGCGTTCAATACCATATTTACAGTGAACCGACTTCGTTCCTCATCCATACCATCCGATAGCAATGTGATTATTTCGACCATACAGCGTCTTTTCTCATTTCTAAAAGGAGAAGCCATCGAAGATAATGACGACGATGACGACAACGAGCCGACAGAAGAAGTAACATTGCCGCCTAATCCTAACTTGCCGCACGACTATTTTGATATGATTATCATAGACGAGTGTCACCGTTCCATTTATGGGAATTGGCGCAAAGTATTGGAATACTTCGATACGGTAAGACTTGTGGGATTGACCGCTACGCCTATTCCTGAAACAATGGCGTTCTTCAACAACAACCGCATTGTCAACTATACATTGGGAAAAAGTATTGTTGACGGTGTAAATGTAAATTGTCGTGTATATAGAATCAAGACACAGGCCACCGAAAACGGAGGAGCCATCTTAGAGGGAGAAAAGGTAAAGGAGGAGACACGCTATACCGGAGAAGTGAAAACCGTCTGCAACAAGGAGACGAAAAACTACACCAATAAAGAACTAAACCGAAGTATCATCAATCCGGCACAAATCAAACTCATTCTGTCCACTTATCGCGATGTTGTATATACTGAATTGTTCAATGACCCGCAACGGGAAGCTAACTTTGACTATCTGCCCAAAACATTGATATTTGCTCTCAACGAAGCTCATGCCACCAATATCGTACAGATAGCCAAAGAGGTGTTCGGGCGTCCTGATGACCGCTTCGTTCAAAAAATTACCTATTCGGCAGGTGACAGCAACGAACTGATACGCCAATTCCGCAATGACAAGGATTTCCGCATTGCCGTGACCTGTACATTGGTTGCCACCGGTACGGATGTGAAGCCGCTTGAGGTGGTGATGTTTATGCGTGACGTAGAATCTTTGCCCCTCTACATACAGATGAAGGGGCGTGGCGTGCGTACCATCGGAGACGAGCAACTACGCAATGTTACTCCAAACGCATTCAGTAAAGATTGTTTCTACTTGGTAGATGCGGTGGGAGTAACAGAACATGAAAAGACTATTCCGACTACGACTGACGAACCAACGACAAAGACGATCACTCTTAAAGAACTATTGGAACGTATCAGTCATGGCTACCTTCCCGATGAGTATCTGAAGCGTCTTGCGGCAACGCTTGCCCGAATATACAATAAGGCGGACAACTCGCAGCGAAATGAGTTTGTACGTTTGGCTCATGACGACATGAAGGAACTTGCTTCCAGAATTTATGATGTGCTTGAAAACAACGCTCTTCCACCGTTTGTCAGTACGAATGAACCGAACAACGAGCGTAAAGGCTTGGTTTCCCCGCTTGCCCACCATGCAGATGCACGGCGGTACTTACTCATTCTTGCCGCCGGGTTTATCAATACCTTGATGCCGGGCGAAGATACACTTATCTCTAAAGGATTTTCCATAGAGGAAGCCAAAAGCACGACAGAGGCTTTCGAGGAATTTTGCAAGGAACACAGTGATGAGATAGAGGCGCTGCGCATTATTTACAACAACGAAGGCGAACCGATAACCTATTCGATGCTAAAGGATTTGGAAAACAAACTCAAAATGGCAAACAGTCATTTCACATCCAAGCAACTTTGGAACTCGTATGCCATTGTAAATCCAAACAGTGTGCGACGCTCTACCACCAAAGAAGAAAGTGAAGCTCTGACCAATATTATACAACTCGTGCGCTTCGCTTTCCGTCAAATCGAACGGTTGGATAGTGTAGTCGCTACATCCAAACAATATTTCAACCTGTGGCTGGGACAAAACCAACGCGAAATAACCGATAAACAGCGTGAGGTTATCGGTCGCATAGTAGATTATATCGCATCCAATGGAGCTTGTACCGTCAGGGATATTCGTGAAGATGACGCTACCCATGCGGCACAAATGATTCGTGCATTCGGTAATATGCAAAAAGCCGACGAAGCACTACAATCTCTTTATACATTTGTAGTTTTAAGAAAAGCAGCATAAATCTATGGCAACAAATAACATAACAGAGCAATCGCTCACTAAAAAAGTTTGGAATCTGGCAACCACTCTTGCCGGACAAGGTATCGGGTTCACCGATTATATCACTCAGCTTACCTATCTTCTGTTTTTGAAGATGGATGCTGAGAATGTAGAAATGTTTGGAGAAGAATCGGCGATTCCAGTTGGTTATCAGTGGGCAGATTTGATTTCTCTTGATGGTCTGGATCTGGTCAGGCAGTATGAAGAAACGCTGAAATTACTTAGCGAACAAGAAAATTTGATTGGCACTATTTATACCAAGGCGCAAAACAAAATTGACAAGCCTGTTTATCTAAAAAAGGTCATTACCATGATTGATGAAGAGCAATGGCTCATCATGGATGGTGATGTGAAAGGTGCTATCTACGAAAGCATTCTCGAAAAGAACGGACAAGACAAGAAAAGTGGTGCAGGACAATACTTCACTCCCCGTCCGCTCATCAAAGCAATGGTCGATTGCATAGCCCCGCAAATAGGTGAAACGGTTTGCGACCCAGCTTGTGGTACAGGCGGTTTCCTGCTGACGGCTTACGATTATATGAAAGAACAGTCGGCAAGTAAGGAGAAACGTGATTTTTTGCGTAACAGTGCTTTGCATGGCGTGGATAATACTCCATTGGTCGTAACACTTGCCTCTATGAATCTCTATTTGCATGGTGTAGGTACAGACCGAAGTCCGATTGTTTGTGAAGATTCGTTGGAGAAAGAGCCATCAACGCTTGTGGATGTGATACTTGCAAATCCTCCTTTTGGAACACGTCCGGCAGGTTCTGTTGATATCAACCGACAGGATTTCTATGTGGAAACAAAGAACAATCAGCTGAATTTTCTTCAACACATGATGCTGATGCTTAAAACAAGTGGCCGTGCCGCTGTAGTATTGCCGGACAATGTACTTTTTGAAGGCGGTGCCGGAGAAACGATACGTAAGAAGCTACTCACAGATTTCAACCTACACACTATCCTTCGTTTGCCTACAGGTATATTCTATGCACAGGGAGTAAAGGCCAATGTGCTGTTCTTTACAAAAGGACAACCTACAAAAGAGATATGGTTCTACGACTATCGTACAGACATCAAACATACTCTTGCCACCAACAAACTCGAACGCCATCATTTGGATGATTTTGTTTCTTGCTATAATAAAAGGGTAGAAACCTTCAATGCAGAGAACAATCCACAAGGACGGTGGCGGAAATATCCGGTAGAAGACATCCTTACCCGCGATAAGACAAGTCTTGACATTACATGGATAAAGCAAGGTGGGGAAGCTGATGACCGCTCATTAGCGGAGCTGATGACAGACATAAAGGATAAAAGCCAGAAAATAAGTGCTGCTGTGGCTGAACTTGAAAAGTTGCTTGCAAACATAAATGAAGATTGAGTTATGGAAAACAATAAGATAGCCACATCAATGGAGCAACAATTTGGAGAAGTCATAGATATTATTCTCCAACATAAAAGCCGTGCTTCAAGGGTCGTTAACGAGGAGCTATTACTCACGGCCTGGCTTGTAGGAGGATATGTATCAGCCAAGCTGAAAAGCGAGGAATGGGGAAGTAAGATTGTATCGCAGTTATCCGAATATATCCGTTCCCAACGACCGGACATCAAGGGGTATAGCCGGAGGAACATTTACAATATGGTGATGTTTTATGATGAATATTCATCGGAAACATTCATCGGAACTGTAGAAAAATATCTGAATGCCGAATTTGTGCAGGCGGTGCCTGCACAAATAGAAATGCCCCCAATATTTCCATCACAAGAAACAACTGCAATAGTGCAGTCAATGCCTGCACAAATCGTCCAGTCAAAAACTGGACAAATGCCTAAGATATTGGAGTTGATAACATTGACTAATCATATAGAGATTCTTTGCCGATGCAAAAGCAATGAAGAACGGCTTTTCTATATTCTCTATGCCAATAAGGAACATTTAGCGAGCCGTGAACTTCAAAGATGCATCTCCAACCAAACATATACAGCTTTATTAAGTAGCAGGGACAATATGTCAAAAGGATTACTTGAAGCATATCCCAATGCTCCGGTCATGTTCAAAGACACGTTATTTGTGGATTTCCTGAATTTGCCAAAGAAGCATAGTGAATCAAGGCTGAGAAACGGTTTGGTGGAACACATGAAGCAGTTTATTCTTGAACTCGGCAAGGACTTTATCTTTATGGATCAAGAGTATCGTCTCAATATTGGCGCATCTACATTTAAGGCAGACTTGCTGTTCTTCCATCGTGGTTTGCAGGCATTGGTGGCTGTGGAATTGAAAAAGACAAAATTCCACCCTCACGATCTTGGGCAATTGGAGTTTTATCTGGAAGCACTCGATAGAGATGTGAAACGTTCCAACGAGAATCCCTCTATCGGTATTATTCTCTGCCCAGATGCCGACCGGGTAGTGGTGGAATATGCCATGAGCCGAAGCATGAGCCCCACGATGATTGCCGAATATAAACGCATTCTCATTCCGCAAGAACGTATGCAACAACAACTGAATGAGTTTTGCAATCTATTCTTAGACAAAGACTAATCGTCATGGATACAAAGAAATTACGTCAAAAGATACTCGACCTTGCCATTCGTGGTAAACTCGTTCCACAAGACCCGAACGATGAGCCTGCATCTGTGCTGCTTGAACGTATCAAGGCAGAAAAGGAACGGTTGATAAAAGAGGGAAAAATCAAAAAAAGTAAGAAGTCGGCAAAAACTTCCGATACGCCCCATTATGAGAACGTGCCATTTGAGGTACCGAATAATTGGGTGTGGACGACCTTAGGAGAAATATTTAACTTACAGGCTGGTAAAAACATTACAGCTAAAGATATCTTTACCAGACAAGATACGGACCATCGTTTCCCTTGTTATGGCGGCAATGGACTCAGAGGATATGTTAGTAGTTATAATAGAGAGGGACACTTTCCTCTAATTGGAAGGCAGGGAGCATTATGTGGTAATATAAATGAAGCTAATGGACAATTTTATGCCACTGAACACGCAATCGTTGTTGATACACATTGTGAAACTAATATTGATTGGGCTATTAATGTATTATTATATTTGAATCTAAATCAATACGCAACTTCTACAGCACAGCCAGGATTATCTGTTGGTACAATCAATGAAGTTATGATCCCTGTACCTCCGTTAGAAGAACAGCAAAGAATATCTCAAAGAATAAATGACTGGTTTGCCTTGATAGATAAAATTGAGCAAGGTAAAGCCGATTTACAAGTAACCATTAAGCAAGCCAAGAACAAGATTCTCGATCTCTCCATTCACGGCAAACTCGTACCGCAAGAACCGAATGATGAACCTGCAAGTGAACTGCTCAAACGTATCAATCCTAAAGCGGAAAACACTTGTGATAACGGGCATAAGTGGAAGTTACCTCAAAGTTGGTGCTTGATAAAGCTTAAGGAGGCATTTACTATTAATCCCAGGAACAAGGCAAATGATGACACAGATGCTGGTTTTGTACCAATGACAAATATCTCGGATGGATTCTCTAATCTCTTTGATTATGAATTGAGATTGTGGGGAAAAATTAAGTCAGGATTCACACATTTTGCAGATGACGATATTGCTGTTGCTAAGATTTCACCATGTTTAGAGAATAGAAAATCCGTGATATTACAAAATCTTCCCAACAACATTGGAGCAGGGACAACAGAGCTTCATATATTTAGGTCGAATTATACAATTCCTTTATATGGTTTGTATTTTTTCAAATCAAACTATTTTATTGGAGAATGTGTGGGAACATTTAATGGAGTTGTTGGGCAGCAAAGAGTTGGTAAAAATGTAGTCGAAGATATTTTGTTCCCTTTGCCACCATTTGCCGAACAGCGACGCATTGTTCAAAAGATAGAGGAACTTTTCTCAGCCCTTGATAATATTCAAAAAGCCTTAGAAGTGTAATCATTTACACTTCTAAGGACTGTCGGAAGATTACCAATTTACCACCTTATCTACAATTTTCTGTTGTTCACTGGCTGTTCTTCGGAGATAGATGCGAGTTGTTTCAATACTTTCATGCCCCATAAGATCAGCAAGCAGGGCAAGATCGTTGAAACGGTCAAGAAAATTCTTTGCAAAACGATGACGGAATGAATGAGGATAAACCACTTCTTTATTCATTCCGTATTTTACTGCAAAATGTTTCAGTTGTTGGGCTATACCACGTGTCGTGATACGGTCTCCAAATCGGTTTAGAAATATATAGCCTGAAGTAAGCCCTTTTTCTTTGAGCCATTTCGTAGCTTCAATACGCAAGTTCTTCGGAATATACAAACGACGTATTTTTCCGCCTTTACTGTAAAGGTCAAGATGCCCAACTTGTACATGCTCAGCTTTGATGTGGAGTAGTTCGCTGACACGTGCTCCAGTGGCAGCCATAAACCATACGACAAAATACCACTCGTCATAACTGTCGGCTTTCAAGCGTGTTTTGAGAAACTTGTAGTCTGCATCGCTGATTACGTTCTCTAAGAAGTTCTTTTGTTGTACTTTGACGAATTTCACTTTCAGTTTCTCCTGTTTCGCGAATTCCAGATACTTATTGATGCCCTGTAATCGTAGATTTACCGTTTGCGGCTTGAAGTTCTCCACTAAATACCCCTTATATGCTAAGAGGTTCTTTTTATTTACTTCTCCATAATGACTGAGGAAATACTGCACCGTCCACACATACGATGTAACAGTGTTTTTTGCCAAATTTGTCTTGGCGAGATAGTTTTTGAATTTTGTTACCATATTATATTGATTTATAATAAATACGGTAACAATATAAGAGAATGTATCGGGCATTATAAGAACTTGCCTGACTCATGGGCTATATGCAAGCTCGAAGATATTGTAGATTATGAGCAACCTACGGCATACATTGTTAATTCTACAAGTTACAAGGATAATTACCCAATACCAGTTTTAACAGCTGGCAAATCATTCATCATCGGGTATACCAATGAAGTTGAGGGTATATATTCCAAATTGCCTTGCATCATCTTTGATGACTTTACTACAGATTCAAAACTTGTAAATTTCCCCTTCAAAGTAAAATCATCTGCCATAAAGATTTTGCAAGTTAAAAAGGGCATTGAAATAGAATTTGTTGCGATGTTTATGAGCATCACCCGCTTAATTGGTGATACTCATAAACGATATTGGATTTCAGAATATTCAAAATTGATAATACCTGTACCGCCACATGCAGAGCAAAAGCGAATTATAGATGCTGCTTATAAAGCATTCGCTAAGCTGGATACAATCATGGAGAGTTTATAGATTCTTCATGATTGCATCAAGATGCTTATATGCAACGTTTATCGCATTAACAATCCTCTGTTGTTCATTATAAGGTGGTATTGGCACTTCTATAGCTCTGAATAATTTTTTGTTCAAGTGCGGAATGGCTGAACCGACCTTGTTTTCCCGTAATGTTTTACGATGCGAATTGATAACTTGTAGAATATAATCAGTATTCATATTGCTGTTTATGGTCAACTGCTTGAATGTACTACCTTGATAACCTTCAATCGGCGTTCGGAATACTTCACCGGAGTTCTCTCCATCTACCAGTACCAAAAGAGAATTTGCGGCAGCATATTTCCCGGCAGTTAACATCTTAGTATCATGCTCTCCACGCAAATATTTGACATCAAGATATATTCTTTCTATACCACTCTGCTTTTCTCCATCGGTCAAAGAACATAGCATCTGCATAGGCACGACGCACCATGAATCAGGCAAGTTCTTATAATGCCCGTTATCACAAGTGATTTCAGCTTTCGGATTGATACGTTTGAGCAGTTCGCTTGCAGGTTCATCATTCGGGTCTTGTGGTATGAGTTTACCATGAATAGCAAGGTCAAGAATTTTATTCTTGGCTTGATTAACAACAGTTTGCAAATCAGATTTCCCTTGTTCGATTTGGCCAATTAAAGCAAACCAACGTTCAATCTCCACCATGATACCTTTCTGCTCTTCTAATGGAGGTAATGGGAGAAACATTTTTTCTAAATTATATTTAGGTAATCCTTCTCTTCCGCTACCTGTAATCTTCATTGTCTTCGCAAAGAAAGAGGATAAAATAAATATATGTAGGTATTCAGCTTTAACCAATATGGGACGTAAAATACAAACATGCTGGCTAACATTTCCTCTATCAATCATATTGGGAACAATAGTACAACGTCCTAATGAACCACCAGTTATATTCAACAGTAAATCATTAGGGAGGACTTCGGTGCCAATCATTGATTTATGTACTTCTTTAGAAATATACTTTATATCATCAAGTACAATACCATCATTATGTACATTTTGAGAGCGAAAGAAAATAATACCATTTGATGAATAGTTACTTCCTTTGGGAGTACTACCTGACCCTATCTTTGAACAAATATTTTCAATAGTTGTCCACACCCAATTATTCGGTACCTCAAATGGCACGTTCTCATAATGGGGCGTATGTATAGTAAGCGATGAAGCAAATTGGAAAATAATGTGCTTAATCTCTTGCCACAGCTTGCTGAATGAGTGGCATTTCCAAACGGCATTTCAGCCGTTTGGAACATGATGCTTCTGATATACAAACAATTGAAATACACCTATATATTACTGTAAATCATTTGCACAAGCGATATTTTATAGGTATTTTATAATTGGCAAAATTCTAAATCTGTCACGATAATGTCACAATAAATAAAACAGGTCATCACGGAAAAATAAATTCGAGGAGGCGTGTCGAGTTTGCGAACAACGACAAAATCTCTGTAAAACATATTAATATCATACTTTTTATATAATTTTACATTCAAATGGGGTAAACTCCATTCAAAACATATTAGAAATAAGAAGAAGCGTTATGCTGATCTTGTGAATTGGAAACGTAGGAAATTTCACAATTACACACAGGGATGGCATAGTGGTTTTCATGCATATAGCGTGGACTGCTATTACTACATTCGTGTGTAAAGGTTTTCCTACGACCTCCAATTCGGAACGTGGCATTGCAGTTCCACGCTTCTGTGTTTAATAAAAAGGTTCTTGTGGTAGCTGGAGAACGCTCTTTTTATATATGAAAAAACATTTGTTTTTATTAATGCTTTCGGCGGCGACTATCCTCGCCGGTTGTAGCAAAGACGAAGGCGGAAACGGAGATCCGTTCACTCCGCCGATACAGGAACAACTCACACAAAGCGCCTATGCCGATAACGAGAATACGGGCGGAGGCTTTTCGTTCACGGCCGATGCCCCCTGGACGGCAACCGTGAACGAAGTGCAAGCACAGGCTCCGGCATTGGCATTCGTACAGGTAAAATCAGACACACGCGCTGCCGATAACAACAGCAATAACGTAGTCTGGCTAAAACTCTACAACGGCAACAGCGAGGCATACAGCGGCAGTGCCGGGACAATTACGCTCCGTATCGAGATCGACCAGAACTATACGGGCGAACGACGTGAGGCCCAGATCACCATCCGTTCGGGCAACAACACCTTTACCGTAACGGTTGTACAAGAAGGAATCAAACAGGACGGCAGCCAGAACGAACCTCCGGTCAAAGTGACGAAAATTACCCTCGACAAGACCGAACTCTCACTTGAATCAGGTGCTAAAGCGACGCTGACCGCCACGGTAGAGCCTGCCGACGCCACGATCAAATCAGTGATATGGTCGAGCAGCAATCCGGAAGTCGTAAACGTAAATCCCGTAACCGGAGAAATAACCGCGATAGCCAACGGACTGGCGACCGTTACAGCGACTTCTTCCTCTAACAAAGAAGTGTCGGCATCCTGCGCGGTAACGGTGGGCGGCAGCGATCCCGAACCCCAGCAAAAACTGCTGAAAAAAATTACCGTGAAGACTGTGGACGAAGACGGAGAATCCATTACCACGACCAAATTAACATACGACGACCAGAACAGGGTCTCCGGTTCTACCACCGAGAATTTCGACGGCCCGGGAACATCCACCACATCGACCTACACCTATGAAACCGGCACGATAAAGGCGGTATATGATTATACCAATACCGAAGGGCACGGTACGGGCGGCGCCACGTACAAGATGGATCAGAGCGGTTACGCGCTGTCGTCCCATATCGAATACATCATGGACAATACCCCCGAAGACAAGGAGAGCTCGGACGTCGAATATAAATACAATGCGGACTGGCAACTAACTCAGGTGATCGAAGAACACCCATACCTGTCATTGACCAGTCAAGAGGTCGAAAGAACGGTCACTTCCCAGACCTGGGAAAATGGAAACGTCATCACTTCCGACACCTACCGATACAGCAAACGGGCGGATACAGAACCCAGCTATCGGTATAAAAGCACGGCGACATACGGAACAGACAAGGTAACGATGAATATAGATATTGTCATGGGTATAGGGACTATGTATGTCCCCGGTGCTTACGAGGATATGCTCCCCGTTTTCGGTAAGATGAGCGAATACCTGCCTGTAGAGATCAAATCGTATTACTGGTCTACCTCCGAAACGAAACCTTCGGAACCGGATGAGATCACAAAGTATCAATACAAAATCGTTGACGGTTATCTGATGCAAGCCATCGTAACGACAACCTTCTCCGATTCCAGCGTCACGACCGACACGTACGAGTTCGAGTACGAATAGCGGATGCATCCGGATGAATAAAAGCCACTTCCTTATCAAGGAAGTGGTTTTTTATTGGAACAAAAATTCCACAGATATCATGTGCCGCGTTCCATACCGAGGGCTTCGGACAGTATGGTCTGCATCGCCCGTCCGGTCTTCGCCTTAACCCTCTCGCCGATGTACTTAAGTTTCCTAAAATAAAGTATTGCCATTTCCGCTTTCTTTTCCAAACGGCAATAGCGATCCCTCAGCTAACAAACGAAGATCAACACGTACAAATTCTAAATTGTTTGACAAAGGGATTCGTCGTCAGCTCTATTTAATCTATAATTTAAAATCGTAAATCTAAAATCTACAATTTATATGTAGGTTTACGATTTCAAATTATACCCACAACCCTTGTAAAAAGAGAAATGACAAATCAAAAATAAAAGTACAATTAAATATATTTTTACAATTTTCGGGCTCCGAAACATCATACCATCTAAAATCCCATAGCATTAAGCTTTCAAAAAGATTTTATGCCGATACAACACATAAAGCAGAGAGTATACGAAACCGATATTGATCGTCAGAATTAACAAATGATAAAAATCACTTCCGATGTATTGCCTCATTCCCCAAAAAACAGAATGCCCGATACATGAGAAAGAAATAACACCGACTTCAGCACTCAGTACATAAGCCAATATAGAGTTCATGCCAATCACTTTCAACCAGGTCCATCCCTTACGATAGCCTTTATAATCGATCAGATAATAGAATAACCCCATCAACCAGAAACAATAACCGCTGCTCACCAGCACCATAGAGCTGGTCCATATCCGTTTGATAACAGGCATTTGCAATCCCCATAGCCAACCGATAGCAACCATGGCTGTACCGATACCGAAAAGCCATTTCCACTTGGCGGACGAATCCAGACGACTTCTCAATATTTCTCCGGCAAACACGCCCGTCATCACGGTTGCCCCAAAATTCAAGCTGCTAAGTATCCAGGTATAATCATACCATTGAAGAAAAATAACTTTCCCGGATTCATCAAGACAGGCTCCATCCCGCCAACGTCCCAGCACAACCCGATCCACCCATTCTGCCAGATTTCCCTGTGCCGTATAATCACCACCGCCATATCCATCCACGGAGACAAAGGTCAGTAATGCCCAATATATCCCTAATAATCCTACAGTGACAAAGATCTGCCCTTTTGGCCTACAATGCAGATAGATAACTGCTGAAATCAAATAACCTACGGCAATTGCCTGCAAAGTATTACTGAATAACTTTAGTACGTTTATATCCAGAGCAAACAGATTTCCCTGACACACCATTCCCAATATCCACAAAACGATTACACGCCGGAAAATCCGTTTGTATATTTTTCCGTATCCCTCCCCTGCTTTCAGATATTTTCCAAAAGCAAAAGGCACAGAAACACCCGCCATAAACATAAATAAAGGCATAACCAAATCCCATAAGGCAAACCCGGCCCATTGTACATGAGAAAACTGTTGCATAACCGGCTGCAACCAGGAATAATGTCCCGTATCGTAAAAAGCCCACAGCAGAGGACACAAAATTGTCAGACAAAAAAGATCGAATCCCCTCAGCACATCAAGAGATTCTAAGCGACCGGAACCTGGATTCATATACTACAATTAAAAAAATATTCTATCAACGAATGAACGGAAAATTGTTTTAAGGAACGTTTTAATTGTAGATTTTAGATTTACGATTTTAGATTATACCCACAACCTTCCCCTGTAAAAAGAGGAATTATAAAAAATAAATCTACAATTATCGTGTAATTTTCATCCCAAAAACAATATAAAACTATCTTTTCTCTAAAAGAGAAAAGAGGTTGATAAATACAATCAACCTCTTTCCCGGTAATATTGCCCTGACGTTCAGGAGAGCCACTTGCGAGACTTGAACTCGCGACCTACGCATTACGAATGCGTCGCTCTACCAGCTGAGCTAAAGTGGCATTAGCGGGTACAAAAGTAATAATAATTTCAAAAGAAAAAACGATATATCCAATTTTTTTTATCTTTGACGTTCCTTATCATACAGCGATGACAAACAAATATCTATTAGTATTGTATTTTCTGGTAAGTATATCCATTACTTTCACAAGTCAGGCCCAATCCCGTAAGTTTATCGACCGGTCAACCGATGTAGCCATGTTTATCAATCCCGTTGCCGGGTTCATCGGTTCTCTGGCAACAGGCGATTACCGGGGCACCAGGCAATTGGTAATCGGAGGGACCAGTAGCATCGCCCTGACTTACATTTTGAAATACAGTATAAAGAAAGAACGTCCTGACGGCAGCGACCACCATGCTTTTCCTTCCAACCATACTGCTGTTGCCATGCAAGGAGCTACTTTTTTACAAAGGAGATACGGCTGGAAATTCGGAATACCAGCTTATGCCATCACTGCATACGTCGGCTGGGGACGCGTCTACGCCAAACAACACGATATCTGGGATGTTTTGGGAGGAGCTGCCATCGGAGCTGCCGGTGGCTATTTATTTACCCGGCCATTCGCTGAAAAACACAATCTGACCTTAACACCGACCGTTACTCCTGAAGGAACTCCGGGAATCTATTTTTCTATGACCTTCTGAACAGTAGATGACTATTTTCCAACTACCCGGAATTTCTGTTGCAATGTATTTCCGTCATCATCCATTAACGTGAGTGTATGTAATCCCTCTGAAGTATCGAATTTCATCTGGTGAATATGGCGGGTTGAACCGATATACCGGTCATCAATATGCCAATATACTTCTGCTAACGGATTCCGGTGTGCCAGTTCAAACACAACAGTCCCTTTCGTCCCGCCAAAATCCCGGGGTATAAAAACACGTGTACCTTTTTGCGGATAGATCATTTCCATTACATCTCCGGACGGGTTTTTACAATCGGGACGCCAGGGCGGTAATTTCCGGTAATCACCATGCGTACGAATGTAATACCATTCCTGTACCGGCGTCAGTACAAACCAAGGCACCGTCTGCATATTATATACCTTCTCGCATTCCGAATGCACCTGCCATTTTCCGCTTTTGTCCAGGTGTATCCAACGGTGATAAGGACAAATCCCCGTACGAACACCGGTTTCACATACCCGAAGCGTATCTTTCCCCTCACATATATCCGAAGCCCGGTATCCGCTTTTCCGGCATACGACGACCTCTTTCATCTCATCGACAGGCATAAACAGATGCGTAGAAACAGGCAACAATCCGGCAACTTCAAACAAAACAGGCGCTGCAGCTCTTACGCCAACCAATCCGGGACGCCCTTCTCCATCGGCATTCCCCACCCAAACACCGATTACCCAATCGGCATTCACCCCTACAGCCCAGGCATCCCGAAATCCGAAACTGGTACCTGTTTTCCAAGCCAAATCCATACGGGAGGCAAAATTCTTCCATCCGGACTCCAGTTCTGGCCGCTCTACCTCTCCCAATGCTTCCAAGGTTAGCCACACAGCAGAAGCTTTTAATGGGACATCAAAACTGCTGCACTCTGTCAGCGCCGGTTTTTTAATATCCCGCCACAATTTCAGCCGATCGTATTCTCCCTGGAAATAACTACCGTCCTGTTCGTTATAATGCCGTAATGTAGATACCATCCCACCGTACATATTACAAACATCCCACAACGACACTTCTGCACCACCTAAAATAAGACTCAAACCGTAATCATCTGCTTCCCGGTTCAAAGTCGTTATACCCAATCGTTTCAGATCGTCATAAAAACGTGTATAACTATAGTCCTTCAACATCCGGACAAAAGGGATATTCAACGAACTGGCCAAAGCTTTGTCTGCCGGGGCCACGCCCTGAAAACTCCGGTTAAAATTTGAAGGAGCATACCCTCCGAAACGGGAAGGAACATCAGGTACCAATGTTCCCGGTAAAATATACCCGTTTTGCTGCATCAGTCCATATAAGGCCGGTTTAAGAATACTTCCGGAACTGCGCACTGCTGTAATAATATCGACATCATTACCGCGGCTTCCCGGCTGCGACGGACTATTCCCCACATACGCAAGAACTTCTCCATCCGAAACACGAGTCACCAATACAGCCATATTGTAAATATGATTCGCTCCCAACAGGCGACTGTGACGTTCCACTATTTCATTCACCCTTTTTTGCAGACGATTATCGATAGTGGAATGACAAACTTCACCTTTTCTCGACCGGATTGCTTCGGTCAACAGATGCGGAGCGGTATTCCCGGAGAAATAAATTTGTTCGGGCAATGCTTCTTCCAAAGCCAGTTTATAATCCTCTTTTTCTATTTTCCCATTTTTATACAACTGTTCCAGTAAACGATCCCGTTTCTCTTTCACTAAACGCGGATCACTCAACGAAGGAGCATTCGGAAGCACCGCCAACAAAGCCGCTTCTCCCCAACTCAATTGTTCCGGATTGCGTCCGAAATATTTAAGTGAAGCCGCACTTAATCCGACTACATTTCCGCCAAAAGGGGCATGTCCGGCATACAAACGGAGTATCGCATACTTGGAATAACTCTGTTCCAATCTCAATGCCAACAACAACTCCCGGAATTTTTCCCAATAAGTACGAGGTGGATTTTTCCGTGACAACCGGATTACTTGCATCGTTAACGTACTCCCCCCGCTAACGACCTTCCCCGCAGACATATTCAAATAGAAAGCCCTTCCCAATGCCAACCAATCCACGCCATTATGCCCGATAAACCGTTTATCTTCAAATGTAAGTAGCGCTTCAAGGTATTTGGCAGGTAAGTTTCCGTTCTCCCGAAACCGGAATTGTTCGTCATCGGCTACCTTTACACCGATAATCTCCTCATTCCGGTCCAGCAATACCGTAGAATAAGGGACGTCAAACAAAGGCGAAGGCAGCATAAACCACCACAGCAGAAAAAACAAAAAAAACGACACCGCTCCCGACACATATACCCCCGGTCCCGGCTTTATCTTCCAACTATATCTTTTGCGTAACATTTTCTTTCCGGGAAAGTTCTATTTCTTTATACGGAAAGCCATCATCAATTCGTGAGCTCCGGTAACATCCGATCTCGACTGCCCGATCGTAAAATCATAAGAATAATTGAGACTGACATAATCGGAAACAATCACCCCAAGCAAACCGATAATTGCATCTGCCACAAAGCGCTCACTAACCCGGTAAGCTAATCCGAGATTGATCTTATTCCGGTATTCTGTCGTCGCCCCTACCTCATAAATACGTGTTTTTTTATTGATAGCAGCAAACAAGGAGGGGGTCAACCGCCAATCTTCCGTCAGGTTCATTGCATAATTTCCGTAGACATAATAGTGTGGGGTAATTTTCGGATTATTCTTTCCCTTTGTGATATGAGCGGCAGCCAAACCGACATTCAGACTCTTCCAGTGATATTCTAGTCCCACGTCGAAATCGGCAATCGTTTCTTTTTCCAGCATATAGGTTATCTCCGGATCTTCCGGATCCTCCGGATTAAAATTCCGCTCGTCCGAACTGTTATATATCACTCCGACTGCTAATCCCAAAGCAACATACGAGTTATCATTCAATTTCAAATGATAAGCATAGGAACCTTTAAAATTTATCGATTTGGAAAAACCGATCTCATCCTTAACAAAAATAACACCTACTCCTGAATTATATTTTCCGAAATAATTATCTGCTGCCACAGCCTGGGTACTGGGTGCACGATCGAAACCGATCCATTGTTCCCGGAAAAAAGCCCGTAAATTCACTGTCGTCGGATCTTCTCCCGCTGCGGCCGGATTATAGCAAAGCCGCCCCAGATAGCGATGACTCAGATTTACGTCCGTCTGTCCCCGGCTTTGCATCAAAGTACCGAAGATAAACAACACTATACTCAATATCTTTATACTGTTTCTCTTCACGTTTTATCTTTTTACCGTCACACTTCTTTTATATTCTGCCGAACGACCGTTCTCAAAACGAACCCTTACGACATAAAAATAAGTTCCCGCTGTCACCAACTGATTTTTATAACGTCCATCCCAGCCCTCCTTACCGGAATACAGTAAATTTCCCCAGCGATTATAAACTTTCAATTCATAGCCTTCCAGCAAGCGGTCGTTCCAACCGTCATTGTTGGGAGTCAGCACATTCGGCAAATCGACATCCGGAGCATACACATTCAATGAATCGACCTGTACACAACCGTCTTTCTGAACCCGTATGCTTACCCCGTACATTTTATTCGGTTGCCAGCCGTATACAATACACTGCTGTCCGTCACTCTCCCACAAGCGGCCATTTATCCGGAACTCGTAATTATCGTAAAAATCTTCATCCACAGATATTGTTATCGGGTCTTTTACGCTCATCTGTCCGAACTTCACATCAGAACGCAATGTCAGCTTCAAACGGTCCTTTACCGTCATAAACACCGGTTCACTTCTCAGATTACTACCGCAATGTGTCTTTACAATCCGGCAATACCAACGGGAAACCTCCGGATCATTCAACGTCAGATCCTGCATATTCGCCGTATCGATCCGCTCCCAGGTACCTCCGGCTCCCGTCTGGCTCGTTTCCCAATAATAAGAATCTACATAATCACTCAAATCCCTGTCTCCCGCATAAGCGTCCGAGCCCCGAATGACAACCGGTATCCCTGCACACACCTCACCCGGATTTTCCAATACATTCCGAACCATAGCAGCATTCCACAAACGGGCCTCCACGACATTACCGGCATAAACGACGCCGTCTACTGTCGCATCCCGGCGGAAAAGCGTATTCATTCCGACACCTTCATATACCGTCAAATCTTTCCCATAAGCCTGCTCTACCGGTTCCCAATTTTTTCCAGTATTCTTATACCAACGATAGGTAGCATCCAGTTCCTGCATATCAGAACCCTCCAAAGTAAAAGGAGACCACTGGCAGTAATAATCGCCGGCCAAAACCACTCTATTACTTTTTTCAGGATCGACAACTTTTACTTTCAATACATTGCTGTAGTCCTCACACCCACCGCCATCCGGGAATAACAATTTCCGGCGCAGCCAGCATATACTCTCCGTATGTATTCCTTCCAACTGTAAAAATGCCGATGCTGCATTCGCCAAAACCATCCAATCCGTTTTTCCATCCTTACTGATTTCCCACCGGTAAGTAGCATTTTCCACCGATGTTCCTTCTATGATCCCCGCTTCCCCGGCAATAATAGTCCCGACCTGACTGATCCTGTTATCCGTTCCGTTATATATCACATTCAGATGCACGACATTACTGTAACAATTTTCATCCGCCGCCGCATAAAGTATCCGCCGCCGGAGTGCGACATTCTCCGTAGCCGGCCACAATACATTACAACCTGTACTGTCCGTAACCATCCAACTATTTTCCTCATCATAACTGCACTCCCAACGATAAGCGACACCACCGTCACCGATAGGCGTTCCTTTTA
Organism: Culturomica massiliensis; assembly: GCF_900091655.1. Lineage (NCBI taxonomy): Bacteria > Pseudomonadati > Bacteroidota > Bacteroidia > Bacteroidales > Odoribacteraceae > Culturomica > Culturomica massiliensis. Next base: position 18,433 of record NZ_LT594620.1, on the reverse strand, counting down.
CCGGAACAATCACATCCCGGCATACATTCGATAATTCACTTGCAATCCGGTTATCTTTATCGTTATCGAAAACATACACTGTCACTTCATTACTACCTATCGAATCTCCGGCCTGTGAAGGCAAATATACATAACGCATATAAGTAGTCCGCTCATCCAACATCGTCTCCAGATTCCATCCCTCCTTACCTGCCATCAATATCCATTCTTCTTTCTGACGACTGTACCAACGGTATTTAACACCGGGAATATCGACAAAATTACCGGTCAAGCGTATCGGAGTATTTCTCGGTACTAAACTACCGGCATACATGATCCGATTCTGTCCCTTATCATACACATTTACAACAACCGTATTGCTATACAACACCCGGTTATCCACCAAAGCTCCCCGGCGATACATCGTTATTGTCCCGGGAGTCACCTGTAATTCCCGCTTTTCCTCTCCTGTCATTACAATCCACTCTCCTCCTTCATTCTTTTCCCAACAGTAACCGACTCCTTTCCGCTCCGGACTATCGGTATGCACCGTAATTTCCGTACCCGAATAAATCAACGTATCTGCTGCCTCCAAATAAATCCGGTTTTCTGCCGCATTATTATAGACTTCAACTTTCACTATAGTCTCCATATTCGGACAAGCCCACCCTGCCCCGCTCAAAATACGGCGATAATAAGTAGATGTATCCGGCGCATACAACGTCATATTACTCTCTGTTTCTCCCGGTAAATCGATCCAATGGCTTCCATCCTCACTCATTTCCCACTGATAGTTCATTCCTTGCAAAAGCAAAGTCGTTCCTTCGAGTACAACCTTATCTCCCGTTATCACCAATCCTTCCGGTGCAACAATCCGATTCGAATCGGGTACATATACTGCCAAACGGATATCCTGCACGGTCACCTCTCCACAAACAGTAGTCGCCAACAATTGTAAACGCTTTCCGCCCATCGCGGCAGTAACAACGGTGTCGATGACTTCCGGGGTTTGCATCGTCTTCAAAGATGTTTCTGTCAATGTAGCTCCATCCCACAACCGCCAACGCCAGTTATCGGATTCATTACCATTTAAATCCACTTCGGGCACTTGCCGTAATCTTTCTCCCATACACAATTTCAATTCGGAAGGATAACGGGATACCGGATTCATCCGTACTTTAAAACGATATTCAAATTCATCCTCGCAACGATAACTGACCTCATTGTATTCGACCATTTTAAATATCTGTACCCGAAAGGTAAATACATTACCCGCCATAAAATCGGTAGCCGTCAACACCTGTTGTCCGGATTTGATTTCCAGCACACCGTTTTCTTTCACGTCTCCGGTTCCCGGGTAAAACACAAATCCCGGCATCGTTGTTTCTTTTAACGTCACCCGATATTGTTCAGCATCTATACTTCGATAAGGAATTGTAAAGGTTTCTCCGACACAAATTTCCACCGGCTCTACCGGACAATCACAGTCGATAACCGGGTGTTCTCCGGTAATCAAGGATACCGTAGAATCTTCCGGACATACCCCGTTTCCTTTAACCACTAATTTCAAGGGAACTGCCCCTGTTCCGGTCATCCGGATATGCAAACTGTCTTTATCCGCCCAATCCGTCCGTATTTCACCGTCTTTACTCCATTCATAAACCGAAACGGCACCACCGCTTATTTCCGGGGCGACGACAACCACACTGTTACGACAGCCGAAAAGATCTGTCAAGCGTGCTATCTGTAATTTAGGAATATAGCTCAGATTCACTGTATCATTGCGCACCATCCGCTCACAAACTCCATTCAATACATAATCCAGTAAATAAAACGCCGAATCCCTTTCGATTGTAAATGTCAACTCATTTTCAGCACCTACAGTCATCTCCTGTACGGCACCCTCCCCGATACGATAGCGTAAGGAAGGTATTGTTCCATCTGCTGCCACTTGCAAGGTTACACGGTTTACATCCTGTTTGGCAACGCAATTTATCGCCGTAACCGTCACTTCCGGTTTAGGAATCCGAACCCCTTTTACGTTTTTTACATCAAAATAAGGTCTTGCCTCCTCCATATCGGCAGCAGCCTTTGCAACGACAGCTTCTGCCAATCCGATATAAAAACGGTAATCGTTCTGTCCGAACTCATCCGTACCCACCTTCAGATCGTAACCTGCAATCATACTCTCCGACGCCCATACCCGGACGCCTGTAAGCTTATCAATCCGCATCCAACGGCCATATACGGTATGACCACCGATATTCTCCAACACAGGCTGCAATATCAATTCATCCCGTTTCTCCGATACGATCCGTATCGTATCGATGCCAATACATAAAGCAGAATCCACATATTCCGAACGCAGCACATAATAGTCTTTCATTACGGGTAAACTTGCCGCGTTCCAACCGGCCAGGCTGTCGTGATCCCACGCCAAAACAAAAGCATAGTCATGCGCTACCTCATCCGCCAATGTCACTTGCAAATTCTCGATCCGGGAAGGGAAAGGATTTTTCACCCAATTCCAGTTATCCGTCCCTTTTTCACGCTGCATCCAACGCCCGATAGCAGGCATATCCTCCGGAATACCTTCACTAGTAAACCCAACCTGATATACGACCTCCCCCGGAACTTCGCAATACTCCCGGCTGATGTCCTCCAATGTGAACGTTTCATTGCCTATCGTCTCCGACAACCAATACGTTATTTCTCCCGGCTGTACATTTACCGGTTGTAACGTATCCATCACCGCCTGTGACATTGAAGCCACAAAACAGTATTCGTATTCCACATAATTGACCATTCCGATCTGTTGCCGAAACCCATTCTGTGCCGGCAATACTTCCCACAATTCACTTCCCCGCTTACGTGTCAGCCACTCTCCCCGGATAATCGATGTTACAGCCGAATTCATAGTCGGTTCAACATCGAGAATCACAGCACCTCCGGCAAAACGTTTGGTAATATTTACCGTCAACGGGATTCCCGGAATTTGATTTTCTTCCGTAGCCACATAATAATAATCAACAGTTCCGATGTTCTGATCCGGCATCGCATTCAACACGTCCGGATTCATCGCATACACAGCCCGGAAATCTCCGGTAGTAAAAGTCACCCAGTCTATCTCATTTTGATTTACCGGACGGGATTCCCCCCACCAATGCCATTCCTCTGAGCCGAAGGGCCGGTAAAGCCAACGCAGGTATACCGGAGTATTTTCAACCGACACCACCAAAGAGGGCTCCACCGACACACTGTCCTGTACCGTCACATAATCCGGAGTAACCCCATAAAGTTGTAGACAGAAATCATTCCGGAAAGTATTTTTTATAATGAAACAACCGTAATTCGGACGCTCCATCAATTGCCGGGGAGTAGCACTGCCGGTCAGTATATCCGGCGAAGCTACCTCTACGGCCACCTGAAAATCATAATTCAGATAATCGGTAGCCAAAGCAGCAACCCGATGATCAGCCGATACCTCACCGGCCCATTCCCACTCACCACCGGTCTTTAATTTCCGCATCAAACGGAAATATACTTCCGAAGTTACAGGAAAAGCATCCGCTGCCGTATTAAACACAACCGAATCCGGTTGGGAACAAAAGTCCACTCCGATTTCAAAATTACTCCAAGCCTCACAATTGTGTCCCGGAACAAAGTTTTCAGTAACAGAAAATGTCCCGTATTCATTCAACCTGACAGATTCATCCGGAACACGCTCCAATCCCGATGCAGTCAAACTCACTACCAAACGATAATCGTAATGGGTATAATTGTCTTCCGTGGTATATGTCCTTAACGAATCAGTAATACCGGTCTGATCATCCCACTCCCATGTTCCGCCCGACTTCGCTTTCCGCATCAGTCGGGTGTACACATCCAACCCTTCCGGAATATCATCGACAACAGCATCAAACCATACTTTTCCCGGTTCGGAACAAAGATCCACATTTACAACATCAGCCCTGACATCCACCGGACATAAAGAAATATCATCGATAATAAATACATTCCCTAAAGCATCGCTCTTCACACTATAAAAACTATACGTTAAATCCGAAGTTCCTTTTTCTGTATAAAGAGTATGCTCTACCCAAGCAACAGTAGCTCCTTTCTCTATGTCCTTCGTCTTCCCGGATGTTTTTATAGTCCCACTTTCCAACACAACTTCAACATTAGGATTTGCTCCTGCCTGTCCTGATTTTACGGCATTTCCTATAAATACTTTAAACTGATATACCCTACCCGACTTCAGATCCTCATTTGTCAAGGTATTTCGATTATTTATAGAATTCTGAAACACAAAAGAATTTTCAGACGTAGCAGCATTCGCAATAAAAGCCAATCCATTACTTTGATCCGGATTCGTATGATCGATTTTTACATGCCAGGTCTTGATTGCGGCACCGTCACTACCCAAAATTTCCCCATTACTTCCCAAACAATATCTACCATTCCCCCCATATAAATCATACATCGAACTATTTCTATAAGCTGTAATACCTATTATTTTATACGACCTTTTAGCAAATTCATAATCAATCCGGGTACATTTATCGTTTTTTAATTCTCCGCGATAACTATACATATTTTTTCCGTCCTGATAATCTTTTCCAAAACTTTTCCAATCATCAGGTACTGTCCCGAAATCCTCCGTAAATACCGGATCACCGATCCTTACCTGTCCGTATCCGGCAACAGATAAAATCAATCCCAGTACTATCAAAATATATTTTTTAAAGCTATAATTCATATAACGGTATCTTTATTTTCCTTCCTGAGTTTTTTTCTTCCGTCTGAATGACGGGATATATTTCTTTAAATGATATTTCTTATTAAAATCGATCAATTCATACGTTACCCCCACAGCCAAACGCATCTGGTACATTTTATACTCCAATTTATCGAAACCGTCCGTAAAAATCGACTTCAACCCGATATGTACTTTACCGTTCACGGATAAATTTTCCATAATACGCCGTTCATACCCGAACAATACCCCTGCATCCCATGAATCGAGGTCATCTGTAAAACTCATCGTAAAATTCGTATTCAAGGCCAGCACATCCTCGTCTCCTTTCGTGATCTGCATATATCCCTTTTTAGCAACGACATCAAACGACTGTTTTTTATTTATCGTATAATATCCTCCCAACATCACCCGGTTACGCCCACCGGAAAACTGATACTCCGCATACACCGGTATTTCGATCATGGAGAAACTCATATTCATATCCGCCATACCCGTAAAGAACACCGGTTCGTTATTATTTAATCCCTCTGCCTGAAAAAATTGTTCCTCCACAAAAGCTTCCGCATCAATAGCCACCGTCTTGTAATTCACTTCAGCCGTTATCGTAAACCGCTTACTCACCGGAACAATCACTTCCCCGCCAAATGTCAGGCGGGGTTTTATCTTCGGAGCGAACTCACTGGGAATATTGCTAAACGGGAAAGGCAATGCCCCTCCTATATCCGTTCCGATTCGTAAACCGAGTACCGGCCACTTTCCATACCATACTTCCGGCTTCTCCTTTTTTTCTTTTTTCTCCTGCTTTTCTTCACTGTCCTTTGCCACTGCTCCCACACTCACTCCCAGCAAGAATATCAGGCACAAAATCCATGTATATTTCATTTTATCCGTTTTTCAATCAATAAACCAGTTCCACATTATCCACTCTCATCTCACTACCGTTCACGGCATTGAAATGATTACCGTCGTAACTGGAGGAAGCCACAAACAAGAAATGTGTCGGCGTAACCGAAGCGTCTGTCACATTCAGGGTAATCGTATATGTCGTCCACGAACCTACATTCTGAGTCAGCATAACTTCTCCGTACGCATAACGTTTGTTGGCGGGATTCTTGGCATTCGTCGGATCGGGCCAATACTCCAATGCCGCCCATACCTGACCTTTATCCTTAGAACCGTCATTCAGAACACCGTTTCCCTGCTTATACTGCACATCCACTTTCACCTGCTTCGGCCGTACAGGGAAAGCAATACCGAAATGCGTCATCTTCTCCGGATCGTTCAATGCGTCCGTCAAACTGGTAAATTTAAAACTTCCCAGGAAAATCGTACCGGCAGCCTTCATTCCCACGGCTTCCGAAGTTGTCAGCAAAGCTGCCGAACCCGATTTACCGGTGGTTTTGGTCGTTCCGGAAACAAACGTATTATTTGCCGTAGACCATATATTTCCCGATGGCGTTTTATTGTCATTCCAGCTATCTAAACTTCCGTTATCCAATTGCGGCTTATAAGCCATTTCCAGGGTATACACCTGTTGATGTATACCGTCATCTGCTACAACTGTCAAGGTTTTACTTCCCGGATTACTGACATTCATACTCACTTGTGTACCTTCCTTTACCTTCGCCCGGGCTGATAATTGCATATCCAGGGCAATATTCAAAGTCGGCCAGTTCCGGTCGTATTTATTCAGTGTCATCACATCCGTTATCGTCATACTTGCCGTCGTCCCCGATAATTTCAGATCCGTAAACTTAAAGTCTCCGGTATTACTCGTCGTAGCGCTTACAATCGAAGCACCTTTCAAAGCCAATAATGAAGCATCCTGAGAAGCTTTATTCACAAACCGCACCGTCCATTCTTTTGCTGCCCCGCTTTCTGCCGTCACGGTATACTTTCGCTGATCCGTAGGTTTACTGAATATCATTGTCGCCGGGAAATTAGAAGTCGATTTCGCCGACAATTCTACTTCCACATTTATCTGAAAACCGGATTCAAAAGCATCCCGAACCCCACTGTTCAGATCGATATCAATCGTACCATCTCCGAGTATACCCGTCGTCGCCATTGAAATTATACCCGGTTTATTATTTCCTGTAATTCGGAAGCGCGTCACTTCGGCAGCATTACTTTCGTGATAGAGCAATTTAAACGTCCACTTCTTTTGAGTGCCGTCCTGGGCCGTCACGACATATTCCAAACTTTCCTGAATCTGTTTCCGGAATGTCATATCCGCCGGAATCATAGCCGTCGCTTTAGGAGAAAGCGTACATGCTATTCCCTTCAGAGTAAATTCTGTATGTCCGTTCCAGGTCTGCAACTCCAAAGTAATCACACCCGCCTTTGCATCGATCGAAGCCCCCAGAAAATTAATATCCGCAGGTACATATCCCGTATACTTCACAGCAGTAATATCCGCTCCGCTATTCTCTTCATATTTCAATTTTACGGTCCAAACGACAACTTTACCGCTTTCCGCCGTCACCTGGATCGTTTTCGACTCACTTGTCTTTTTCACAAAAAGCAAATCCCCGGAAAGATTACAGGAAGCCTTATCTGAAATTTTTATAGACGGCGTAATCTGTAAATTGGTCTGTCCTCCCCAATCCGCTACATTCACCCACACCGTATGTGCCGACTCATCGATTGTCGTTGCCGGACTTGCAAATACAACAGCCGCCGGGACAGAAGCTTCAATATGAAATGCTGTTATATCAGCCTCTTCACTGAAATGATAACGCAACTTCACCTTCCAGTCTTTACGGGTCACTTCATCCTCTGCCGTCACCCGGATTACCGTCGAATCCTGATATTTATCAAAACGAATCCGGTTGTCCGCCATTCCGCCGGCATCTATTTCCGTTTTAGCGGAATAAGCAATATCCGTCGTCACGGTAAACGGGAATGTCAGATTTTCAATGACATCGATATACACCGTATTCGTCTTTGCATCGATCACAGCTTCCGGATGATAGGTAACAACAGCAGGATCGCCCGCTAATACCCGGAAAGAAGTAATATCCGCCTGGTCCGAAAACGTATAATCAAGTACGACTTTCCATTCCGCCACGTCCCCGTTTTGCGCCGTCACATGAAAAGTATATTCATCTTTCGCGGACTGAAAAAACAAACTGGAACGGAAATCCGACGATGCTTTCGGAGAAAGCTCCATCTTTCCGACGTCCACAGTCAAGCGGCTCCCCTTTTTCCAATCTTTTACCGGGATGACAATTTTCCGTTGCTCTGTCCGTATCTCCGGCTTACCTAATCCGGCGGTTTCCGGTGTGTAAGAAGCGATGTCAAATGCCGTTACATTATTTTCTTTACTCTTTTCAGCCACTTTCACTTGCAAACGCCATTTTTTCACTTGTCCGGATTCAGAAATCACCTCAAAATCCTGCCCGGTAAATCCCCGCTCAAACGTCATCTGCGAAGGATTCAGCCCTTTTAATTCTGCTCCGTAAGACAAACGCAGCTTCGTATATACGGTAAACGGGAAAGCACTTTCATCCGGCGCATTGATCGTAATCAATGCCTGCTCCGGGTCAGGCCCGAATACCAAAGGAGCCTCTTCCATATTCATGGGTATGTACGACTCAATTTTATACTCCACAACATTGGCTTCCGTATTCTTAACTTTATCGCCTCCCAACTTGAAATTATAAATATTACTTACGGAAGCATCTTCGGAAATAACCTCCACTCCGATCCTATCCGCCGAACTGTTAAATGTCAGGTCCAATTCCCGGACTACCTGTACACCGGTCTGTGTCTTCAACGTACGTGTACGCATCGGAACCGTATTACCGACCACCTTTACCGTTGCATTCGGACTCACACTCAACGTCGCCGTTACGGTAAACGGGTATGTGGGCTGTGCATTCCCGATATACATAGTTACCTCATTATTTTCTTTTACGACAGGCTGTACAACAATATTCTCTTTATTTGTCGCCTCCACCTGCTCCACAACGGCCTCTGTATTTTTCGGCAATGCCAATTCACGGATACCGATTTGCCAGGTCTTCACCGTCTTATTCTCTGCAACAACTTTTACCACATTCACATCGGCAGCATTTCTGAATTCCAACCCGTTAGCCGGCAATTCTGTCTGCAAGACCGCAGCATCCGACACTTTTATGTCCGGCCAAACGATCAACGGCAATGCCCCCATCCCCCCATACACCTCTATCCATACCTTACCGTTTGTACGATCGATTTCCACATTTCCACTCAATTTATAATCCAAGGGTTGATAGCGTTCCAGCCTGAACGATACGATATCGGCCGAATCACCCGGCGGGACCAAATCTTTCAATCCGACCGTATAGGTATTGGTCACCTTCCCATTGCGGGACGTTACCTTCACCATTTCTTTCCGGCTGATATTGGCAAAAGTAAGTATTACTTTATCCGGCGTCGCACCTTCCGAAAATTCACTTCCGTTAATATCCAATGACAAAGGAAACCGGTTTTTCCCTGCAAGAATTTCCACATACCCGGTATTCTCTGCCAGCCCTACATTTCCCAATTGTACCTCAGGATCAACCGGCACCGCAACCAGCGTCTCCAATATAGCCTTATCACTTTTTACAACCTGATTTTTAAGACCGATCACCCACTCACGTACAATGCCGGATTCAGCAACTACATTTATCCGATGCACTTGCTCTTCGCTGGTAAACACCAAACTTTTCAACTCCGTTTGTAAATGTGCATTTGCAGATACAACGACAGCTACATCCATCCGTAACGGGAAAGCACTTCCCGCATCCGTTACCCCTAACGTTACACGTCCGACCTCTGCATCTATCGTCCCCTCCCGCTCAAAAGTAACATCAGCCGGGAATACCTGTGAAATCTTAAATGCAGTGATATCCGCCCCCACATTTTGTTTATAATCCAACCGTACAGTCCATATTTTTTCAGTCCCGTTTGCCGCTTCAACTCGAATCGTCTTACGGTCACTGATATTCTCGAATACCAGATCTTTCAATCCATCCGGCAGTTTTGCCTTTTCCGAAATTTTCACCGCATAGGCCTCTGCCGTAAGCAAAAACGGAAACTTTGCCTTATCAAGCTTTAACACCACTTCCCGGCTGTCTCCGGCCGGCATAAATATATCATTCGTAAATGCGACCCCTGCCGGTAATTTTTCAGCATGCAACATAATATTCTCCAATTCTGCATTGGCATCCTTACCTTGTTGCTTATTTACCAATTCTATCGTCCACTTATATTCCTCTCCCGATTCCGAAAACACAGAGAAGTAAGACTGACTACCTATCCCGGCAAAAGAAACTGCAGGCAAACGATATACATTGTTTTGTCCCGCTTCCACCCCTTTAACACTGGCTTTATCCGAGAGTTTCACAACCGGATATACAATCAACGGCGTCTTATCGGTTATCTCCTTCACCCCGTCATTCACCTCTATATACACTTTCTGCAAAGCAGTATCTACAGCCTGTGTTGAATTTACGGATACATTTACCTTCTCCGAGGGTTGCCAGGAATCGATACTGAAATTAGTGACCCAAGCTTTCCGGTCGTAACGATAATCCAGCTTAATTTTCCAAATTTTTTCCTTTCCGCTCTGTGATACGATCTTAAACCGACGGATATCCTCAATTCCGTTAAAAATGACACGACTCGTACTAAAATCTTCCGTTTCCCCATCCAGGAACTCCCAATGCGCTCCAACCGGTAAACGCAAATTATATTGGAGCATTACGTTAAAATTCTTCCAATCGCTCACTTGAGCTACTTTTACAGTAGCATTTGCTTGTACGGTATCTACAACAAAAACGGTATCGGCTACCTCCAGACAGTCCGTAAATGCAATAAACCCTCCTCCTTTCAGATTTACATCGTCACTCTCCGGCGTACGTATAGCAATTTTCCAATCCTGTACACTCTTATTTTCAGCCCTCACTTTCAATTTACAAATACTATGCGCACTCTCAAACCTCAAAGGAGTTCCCGCTTCGTAATCAATCAATGTACCATTTTCCGAAATCTGAATATCCGGTACAATCTCCAACGGGAAAACCGCATCACTGCTTGCGTTTACAAACACTTCGACCAAATTCGGCTGATAAATCCGACCATTTTTCTCCACTAAATCCGGAACATCCGTTTCCGCTTTGTAAGAGTCTACCCGGAAACGGACAATATTACCGGCATGACTACGAACATCTATCAATTTTATCGTCCAACGCTTAGGCAACCCACTTTGAGCAACCACCTGAAAACGAAAAGAATCCTGTAAATCCCGGAATACAAATTCACGGTATTTTTCTGAGTACAAAATTTTGGCTTGTGCCGACAGCTCAAAATCCGTCCGGATCGTTAAAGGCAGACAATCTTCGATCTTTCCCTTTACATTCAGCAATATACGTCCCTCTTCACCGGAAACGATCTCTTCTTTATCGATAATTACATCGTCAGTCGTCACAATATCTGCTTTCACCGCCTTGACCTCATTCGCATCGGAATAAATAGAAAAGTCTACACAACGGACAAAAAAATATAAAAAGAGAACGACAAATAAGCTGCCGTAAACAAATCTCTTTAATGAATTTTTAAAAACAGGCAAAAAGGTCGAAAAAAAATTTCCAATCATTTGTAACGACTTTAAATAAATTTTTTCTTTTATATTAACCTGTAAATATAACAAAAACTCTGCCAAAATGCTAATTTTTAATAACAAGCGCGTTTTTTAACATTTGACATGACAACACCCCATACTTTTCTTTTACTGTTTTTTTGCGTTTTCAGGTAAAAAAATCAGAATCGTTTTACATACCGATGACAATAAGGCGCTTTTCCCGTTTTCCCGTAATAATCCTGATGATAATCTTCCGCCTTCCAAAATGTAGTAGCAGGAGTTACCTTCGTTACAACCTTATAGCCTTTTGTTTTCAATTCTCCTATTAACTTTTCCGTTATCAGTTTTTGTTCCGGTGTCGTGTAAAACACTTCAGACCGATACTGATCTCCGATATCCGGTCCCTGTCTGTTCACCTGTGTCGGATCGTGAATTTCGAAAAATAACCTGGCCAATTTCTCATAACTTATCTTAGCCGGATCAAAAACAATTTTAACGGCTTCGGCATGCCCCGTCGTATCTGAACACACTTCCTTATATGTCGGATTTTGAGTATGTCCTCCGATATATCCGACTTCTATCGAAATAACTCCCGGTTGACTATGCATCAGATGTTCTACCCCCCAAAAACATCCTCCGGCAAAAATAGCGGTTTCCGTTTTTTCTTTTTTCGCCTCCTGCCCGGCCGGAATAAAATCCATAGATATCGAATTGACACAATGCCGGGTATTTTTCGATGTAAATCCTTCTCCTAAAAATACATGCCCCAAATGTCCGCCGCAATTCGCACAAACAATTTCCGTCCGTCGGCCGTCAGCATCCGGAATCCGTTTTACAGCGCCGGGAATTTCGTCATCAAAACTCGGCCAGCCACATCCTGAGTCGAATTTATCTTCGGAACGATACAACGGAGCTCCGCATTGCCGGCATACATAAGTACCTTTCTCTTTAAAATTATAATATTTTCCGGAAAACGGCCGTTCCGTACCTTTACGAAGTATAACTCGTTTTTCTTCTTCCGTTAATTCTTTTTTCATCGTTTGTCCCATTAAAAAATGCCCCGATATGAACCAAAGCAAAATCAATACACTTATTTTCATAATCTTCAATCTAATCTTTCTTTTTTACGACAGAACTACCTTTTGGGTTTTCTTCATCCCAACATTCACCTCTCTATACACTTCTACCGGCTGTTATGTTTCCGATCGTAAAATTTATTTCCAGCCTTCCGGTCCGTTTACAATAACAGCTCAGATAAAATACATTTATCTATGAATTACAACTGAATTTAAAATTCAAAATCTGTAATTTTTATCCTACCTTTGCTCTACTTATTGATTTCGATATTCCTTATTCAATAACGCATATAGCAATTTATCTCCATGGATTCACTCATCGATCTCGGCTATTGGGGCTTATTCATCGGTTCCTTCCTGGCATCGACCGTTATTCCTTTTAGCGCCGATTTGCTTTTAATCGGCCTCCTGGCCTTGGGCGGAAATATATGGCTCTGCGTAGCCATCGCCACAGTGGGCAACTGGCTGGGAGGACTTACCTCCTACTGGATCGGCTGGATCGGCAAATGGGAATGGATCGAACGCTGGCTGAAAGTCACTCCTGTACAATTAGAAAAACAAAAAAAACGAATCGATAAATTCGGCAGCCTACTTGCTTTTTTTGCCTGGCTTCCCATTGTCGGCGATCTTTTCGCCATTGCTCTCGGCTTCTACAAAATCAACCCAAAACTCTCCGCTTTATATATGTTTATCGGACGTTCGCTACGTTTTATGTTCTGGGCGTTTCTTTACATACACTATGCCGATCGGTTTATTGATTTTATCTCCTAAAACAGAGATTCATATAAATTGTAAATTTTAGATTGTAAATTTCAAATTACCCGGTAAACTGATTCGTCATCAGATTCATTTTAATCTAAAATCATAAATCTGCAATTAAAAGGTTCTTTATTTTCAAAGCAAACCTTCATCCCATATATTCCGTAAATTCCCAATAAATTTAAATATATGGGACCTGAAATTATTACCTTAACCGTTTCCGAATTTCTTTCTGCATACGGCTATTACGGTCTGTTCATCGGTTCCTTCCTATCTGCCCTCTTTATACCGATGGGGGCTGATATCCTATTCGTCGGTATGCTCGCAGCCGGTATCAATCCTTGGGTATGCTTATTGACAGCTACGACCGGCAACTGGTTAGGGGGCCTTGTTATCTATTACATCGGACGTTCCGGCAATAAAGAAAAAATAAAACGCTGGTTTCACATAAAAGAAGAAAGATTAGAACGACAAAAGGTGAAAATCGACAAATATGGCAGTTTACTTGCCCTTATTGTCTGGATTCCCGTCATCGGAGATGTTGCCAACGTAGCCCTGGGATTTTATCACACAAAGCCTCCGGTGACCCTATTTCTGATGTTCTTCGGACGTATGTTCCGTTTTTTACTCTGGATTATCCTCTACTTTATTTATGCCAATCGTTTCGTAAACTTTATCAATAAATTCTGACTAGTTAAATGTATTCAACAAAGCATTCAAATTAGCGGTAAAAAGACGGACAGCAATCGCCAACAAAATAATGCCGAAAAATTTACGCATCACATATACGCCTCCCTTACCGACAACCCGTTGAACATAATCCACCTTCTTCAGCACAAAATACACAAACAAAATATTCAACGCCAAACCAATAATAATATTCAGAATGTTGTATTCAGCCCGTAAAGACAACAGCGTTGTAAAAGAAGCAGCTCCGGCAATCAATGGGAATACCAAAGGTACAATCGTAGCAGAATCCGTCGGACCGTCGTTTTTAAAAATCTCGACCCCGAATATCATTTCACAAGCCAGGACCAAAATAACAAGAGCTCCGGCTACGGCAAAAGAAGATATATCCACATTAAAAAGAGCCAACAAAGACTTTCCGACAAATAAAAAAGCAAACAATATAACAAACGAGATAAGGGCAGCCTGACCGGCATGTACTGTCTTATTGCGTTCTTTTAAGCCCAGTATAATCGGAATAGATCCCAAAATATCAATCACCGCAAACAATACGATAAAAGCACTGAAAACTTCTTTAAAACTAAAATAGATATTCATAGCGTGTTATTTAATAATAAAAACGATTATAATGTTTAGAATAAAACATTATACAAGAATGTAGTTAAATTTATAATGCAAAAATACAAAAATAAAAACAGAAATTGCAGATTTTAAAATTTAAATTAAATCAATCCTCCTAAATACACAGAAAACCAATTTGCCAAATCAGATAATATACGCCCCCTCAGATCGTACAGCGATTTACTACCGATAAATAACTGTAACCTCTGCGGGGTATTTTAGAAAAATTACACAGTGGGACGGACTCACTGTGTAATTTTCGGTCTACGGTTTTAAATCAAATCACGTAAATTACGCGGATTTCGCTGAGAAATCCCAGACAGAAATAAACGATTACTCCTCCGGATTAAGGCAGGCCGTAAAGAAAATGCCAGACGGAAAAAATCAAAAAAACAAAATCATACAACTATCAAATTTACCGCAATATCCACGTAATCAGCAGGAATATAAAAGGCGGGGCATTCATGACACACCCGGGGTGCCGATTGTCTGCACGACATCACACAACTATATACAAAAAAAGAGTCTCATTTCTGTGACTCCGGGAGTAAATTGCCTGCACTACGTTACGGCTATTTACAAAAAAAAGAGTCTCATCTCTGTGACCCCGGGAGTAAATTGCCTGCACTGCGTTACGGCTATTTACAAAAAAAAGAGTCTCATCTCTGTGACCCCGGGAGTAAATTGCCTGCACTGCGTTACGGCTATTTACAAAAAAAAGAGTCTCATCTCTGAGACTCTTTCTTTCAAAATTCGGCACCTACCTACTCTCCCACCCTAAGGGCAGTACCATCGGCGTGAAAGGGCTTAACTTCTCTGTTCGGTATGGGAAGAGGTGGATCCCCTTTGCTATAGGCACCTTTTAATGTCTTTATCAGTTCAATATGTTAATCCCTGAAAAGGAATTTGACAAACATCGGGAAATCTACAAAAATATCATCCACATTATAAAGCTTTCAGGTTATTAGTATTGCTCAGCTCTGCCGTCACCGGCCATACACCTGCAACCTATCTACGTTATCGTCTATAACGACCTTTAAAGGATATTTCATCTTGAAGACGGCTTCGCGCTTAGATGCTTTCAGCGCTTATCACGGCCATACTTAGATACTCAGCAGTGCAACTGGCGTCACAACTGATACACCAGAGGTATGTCCAACACGGTCCTCTCGTACTAGTGTCAGGATCTCCTCAAATATCCTACGCCCACAACAGATAGGGACCGAACTGTCTCACGACGTTCTGAACCCAGCTCGCGTGCCACTTTAATCGGCGAACAGCCGAACCCTTGGGACCTTCTCCAGCCCCAGGATGTGACGAGCCGACATCGAGGTGCCAAACCGCTCCGTCGATATGAGCTCTTGGGAGCGATCAGCCTGTTATCCCCGGAGTACCTTTTATCCTTTGAGCGATGGCCCTTCCATACGGAACCACCGGATCACTATGCTCTTGTTTCCAACCTGATCGACTTGTGGGTCTCACAGTCAAGCACCCTTATGCCATTGCACTCTACTGGCGGTTACCAATCGCCATGAGGGGACCTTGAGAAGCCTCCGTTACGCTTTTGGAGGCGACCACCCCAGTCAAACTACCCACCATGCAATGTCTCCCTATAAAGGGATTAGACCTCAGATAAGCAAAGGGTCGTATTTCAACGGCGGCTCCACGAACCCTGACGAGCCCGTCTCATAGCCTCCGACCTATCCTACACATCACTTACCCAAAATCAATGCAAAGCTGCAGTAAAGGTTCACGGGGTCTTTCCGTCCCGTTGCGGGTATCCGGCATCTTCACCGGAACTACAATTTCACCGAGATCATGGCTGAGACAGTACCCAGATCGTTACACCATTCGTGCAGGTCGGAACTTACCCGACAAGGAATTTCGCTACCTTAGGACCGTTATAGTTACGGCCGCCGTTTACTGGGGCTTCAATTCAAACCTTCGGATTGCTCCTGAGCTCTCCTCTTAACCTTCCAGCACCGGGCAGGTGTCAGGCCATATACATCATCTTACGATTTAGCATAGCCATGTGTTTTTGGTAAACAGTCGCCTGGGCCATTTATCTGCGGCTGGTATCACTACCAGCGTCCTTTATCCCGAAGTTACAGGACTATTTTGCCTAGTTCCTTAGCCATGAATATCTCGAGCGCCTGAGTATTCTCTACCCGGTCACGTGTGTCCGTTTACAGTACGGGTCATTTATACCTGAAGCTTAGCAGATTTTCTTGGTAGTTAAATTACCTGCATTATCCGCGCTACCGAAGTATTGCGGTACTATCGCCTTTCACCTCTGCCTGCGTACTTGACTACAGGCATCTATGGGTACGGGCTTCAACCTCCTATTCCGTCAGGAGGCAGCAGTGTCATCGCTACGTCTCTGCATCGCAGTATAAATGAGTACAGGAATATTAACCTGTTGGCCATCGTCTATACCTGTCGGCTACGACTTAGGACCCGACTTACCCCCGGATGATTGACATTGCCGGGGAATCCTTGACCTTACGGCGTGCGGGGGTCTCACCCGCATTATCGTTACTTATGCCTACATTTGCTTTTCCGTACGCTCCACAATACCTCACGATACTGCTTCGACGCTGAACGGAATGCTCTCCTACCACTCTACTGTTACGTAGAATCCATAGCTTCGGCTGTATGCTTATGCCCGAGTATTATCCATGCAGGACCGCTCGACTAGTGAGCTGTTACGCACTCTTTAAATGAATGGCTGCTTCCAAGCCAACATCCTAGCTGTCTAAGCAGTCCCACCGCGTTTTAATGTCAACTCAGCATACAATTGGGGGCCTTAGCTGATGGGCTGAGTTCTTCCTCTTTCGTCCACGGACCTTAGCACCCGTGGGCTCACTCCCTGTCTTTAAAGTCTTAGCATTCGGAGTTTGGCCGGATTTGATAGGCGGTGAAGCCCTCGCATCCAATCAGTAGCTCTACCTCTAAGACTAAACAACAGAGGCTGCACCTAAATGCATTTCGGAGAGTACGAGCTATTTCCCAGTTTGATTGGCCTTTCACCCCTACCCACAAGTCATCCGGAAGCTTTTCAACGCTTATCGGTTCGGTCCTCCAGTTTGTGTTACCAAACCTTCAACCTGCTCATGGGTAGATCACTAAGGTTTCGCGTCTACCACCACCAACTTGACGCCCTGTTCAGACTCGCTTTCGCTTCGGCTCACGTACCTAGAAGTACTTAACCTCGCTGGTGATGAGTAACTCGTAGGCTCATTATGCAAAAGGCACGCCGTCACCCCAAAAAGGGCTCCGACCGCTTGTAGGCGCATGGTTTCAGGGACTATTTCACTCCCCTGTTCGGGGTGCTTTTCACCTTTCCTTCACAGTACTGGTTCACTATCGGTCTCTCACTAGTATTTAGCCTTGCCGGATGGGCCCGGCCGATTCAGACAGGATTTCACGTGTCCCGCCTTACTCAGGATATCACTATGCATTATAAACTTACATGTACGGGATTATCACCCTCTCTGATCACATTTTCCAATGTGTTCCATTTCATTTATTTCTGCAATATTGTGATCCTACTACCCCGCCACTGCCGAAACAATGACGGTTTGGGCTGTTCCCCGGTCGCTCGCCGCTACTGGGGGAATCACTATTGTTTTATTTTCCTACAGGTACTTAGATGTTTCAGTTCCCTGCGTTCGCTTACCTGACGGTATAGTACATCTTCAATGTACTGGGTTGCCCCATTCGGAAACCTCCGGATTTACGGTTATTTGCACCTACCCGGAGCTTATCGCAGCTTATCACGTCCTTCATCGCCTGTGAGAGCCTAGGCATCCACCATACGCCCTTAATTGCTTTTATAATTTATACTTGCTACTCTCGTATATTCAATATCTCTATTGTATACTATTTGTTATAGCTGTTATGGATCATATTTCCATAAATTTCCCAATATGTCAAAGAACT
>NZ_LT594619.1 GCF_900091655.1 Culturomica massiliensis | reverse complement strand
TATATATTTAGTGAAAAATTAGCAAGTGCATGATATAACAAGTCTCCAGAAAGGAGGTGTTCCAGCCACACCTTCCGGTACGGCTACCTTGTTACGACTTAGCCCCAGTTACCAGTATTACCTTAGGCCGATCCTTGCGGTTACGGACTTCAGGTACTCCCGGCTTCCATGGCTTGACGGGCGGTGTGTACAAGGCCCGGGAACGTATTCACCGCGCCATGGCTGATGCGCGATTACTAGCGAATCCAACTTCATGGAGTCGGGTTACAGACTCCAATCCGAACTACGACCGGATTTCGAGATTAGCATCCTGTCACCAGGTAGCGACCCTCTGTACCGGCCATTGTAACACGTGTGTCGCCCTGGGTGTAAGGGCCGTGCTGATTTGACGTCATCCCCCCCTTCCTCTCACCTTACGGTGGCAGTCTCAATAGAGTGCCCAGCATTACCTGATGGCAACTAGTGATAAGGGTTGCGCTCGTTATGGGACTTAACCCGACACCTCACGGCACGAGCTGACGACAACCATGCAGCACCTTGTAATCAGTCCCGAAGGAAAAAACTGTTTCCAGTTTATGCAGAATACATTTAAACCCAGGTAAGGTTCCTCGCGTATCATCGAATTAAACCACATGTTCCTCCGCTTGTGCGGGCCCCCGTCAATTCCTTTGAGTTTCATCGTTGCCGACGTACTCCCCAGGTGGCTCACTTAATTCTTTCGATTAACCCCTAACTCTATATCGCTAAGGGCCGGTGAGCATCGTTTACGGCGTGGACTACCAGGGTATCTAATCCTGTTCGATACCCACGCTCTCGTGCATCAGCGTCAGTTACAGTCTGGTAAGCTGCCTTCGCTATCGGAGTTCTAAGTTATATCTATGCATTTCACCGCTACTTAACTTATTCCGCCTACCTCGTCTGTACTCGAGCTCTACAGTATTAATGGCGAGTCCGGGTGAAGCCCGGATATTTTACCACTAACTTATAGTGCCGCCTACGCACCCTTTAAACCCAATAAATCCGGATAACGCTCGCATCCTCCGTATTACCGCGGCTGCTGGCACGGAGTTAGCCGATGCTTATTCGTAAGTTACAGTCATCGCGCTACACGTAACGCTTATTCTCCACTTACAAAAGAGGTTTACAACCCATAGGGCAGTCTTCCCTCACGCGACTTGGCTGGTTCAGGCTATCGCCCATTGACCAATATTCCTCACTGCTGCCTCCCGTAGGAGTCTGGTCCGTGTCTCAGTACCAGTGTGGGGGACCTTCCTCTCAGAACCCCTACCTATCAAGGACTTGGTGGGCCGTTACCCCGCCAACTATCTAATAGGACGCATGCCCATCCTGTACCTCAGAAGATTTAAATCAAAATAGATGCCTATCATGATTACTATGGGATATTAATCCACGTTTCCATGGGCTATCCCCCTGTACAGGGCAGGTTGCATACGCGTTACTCACCCGTGCGCCGGTCGCCATCAGTCGGTATTGCTACTGACCATGCTGCCCCTCGACTTGCATGTGTTAAGCCTGTCGCTAGCGTTCATCCTGAGCCAGGATCAAACTCTTCATAGTAAAAAAAACTTGTAAAATTATATTCCTTTGCCCAGTTATATCCGTCCGAAATGGTTGATTTCAGGACTCGCACTTGCTTCATTTTGTCACTACAATATGTTAAAGAACTTCTGTCGGTCTTGACCGCTGTTTTTTAGCGGAAAGTGACGGCAAAGATAAGGCGATTCATACAAACTTCCAAATCCTGACCGCTCTTTTTTTTCAAAACTTTTTTCAAGAACTGACTCCCCGATTACCCCGCTGCCATAACCTCTATCTCTCGGAAAGCGGGTGCAAAGATAACGCAATATATTACCCATTTCCAAATTTTTTATACAGTTTTTTGCGGAAAAATGAAAACTTTTTTTCAATATACTGAAATTCACATAAATACAAAAAGACTTTTTGAACAGAAAAACAAGGACCGGCAGTTAAAGCCGATGCCAGACAATTTCAAAGAGACAATTTCGAAGGCAAAAAAAGGAAAACAAAAGACCTCGTCCCAGCTTAAGATTAACTTGTGAAGAAGTGAATTTTAAAACCTGATATCTATAAAAACCGATATTCATGAAGTTTGAATCCCCGCAAAAATTCCTCTATTGTCATCCGTTTTTTACCGGACAACTGTATTTCTTTCAGTCGAATGATCCCGTGTTTTACAAATACATCCACAAAATTTTTCCCATCCGTCTCAAAACTACCGGGAGTATTGGCATGTTCCCGGTAAATTTTTTCAGTCGTAAATACTTTTAATACATACTTCTCTCCCGACCTTTCATTTTCCAGTTCAGTCCACGCGGCAGGATACGGCGATAATCCCCGAATCAGATTGTATATGCGGTCAATCTCTTCATCCCATTTTATTCTCATATCGTCCTTGAAAATCTTAGGTGCTGCCTGGGGAGTTCTTCCCTTCAGCAAATCCTTTTGGTCCAATGCCGGAAAATCATTCTTTTCCATGGCCTCAACAGTCTTCAGCAGTAATTCTGCCCCGGTCTCCATCAACATATCGTGCAACTCTCCTGCTGTCATCGTATCGGAAATATCTACTTTCTGCTGGAATATGATGTTACCGGTATCTATCTCGTGTTTCAATAAAAATGTCGTTACCCCTGAATATTTCTCTCCATTTATCACCGCCCAATTGATCGGTGCGGCTCCCCGGTAATCCGGCAAAAGCGAAGCATGTAAATTCACTGTTCCCAGACGGGGCATATTCCAAACAACTTCCGGCAACATTTTAAAAGCGACAACAACTTGCAGATCAGCATTCAAAGCTTTCAATTCAGCTAAAAAAGCCTCATCTCTGAATTTCTCCGGTTGTAATATTTTTAAGCCGGCTTCACGAGCATATTGCTTTACGGCCGACTCCTGTAACTTTTGTCCACGTCCCGCGGGCTTATCCGGATTGGTCACAACCCCTACGATCTCAAATCCGGCTTCTACCATTTTTTTTAAAGGTAACACGGCAAAATCGGGTGTTCCCATATAAACAATACGTAATTTATGAAGAATCATGCTCGTTTTCTTTTGAAAAAATCTCCTATTTTCTTGATAAAGTTCATATAAGCTTCCCCGTTTAAAATCTCGGAATCTGTCACGGATTTGTAGGTCAGCAAAACACCTAACGGCAACAAAATGAGAGAAGACAACCAGGTGCCGAACCAAACGCCGATAACGGCTTCACGGGCCGACCGTTCGCCGATCATACTGATGATATAATAGATAATAAAAAGCAGTACGGAAATGACGACAGGCATACCCAGTCCCCCTTTCCGGATAATTCCTCCCAATGGAGCCCCGATAAAAAAGAAGATAAAACAAGCAAAAGAAAGTGTAAATTTTTTGTGCCATTCAATCTGATTTTTCCGGATTTGTTCTTCCTGCCGCAGGGTATAATCCCGACTACTTTGTACGCTCATCTTTACATCCCGGGCATATTGCAAGGCATTTCCGACAGCGCGCTGCTGTTCTTCCGGATCAAAGCTCCGGAACAAACTGTCTATGTCCTGTGTCTGATTTTTCGACTCTGCCTGGTATATACTGTCTTTCTGTGCATTCAGGCTCTTGCTTTTCTGATAATTGGCCGCCAACAGCCGTCTTGTGTCTTCATTTTTCCGGGCGTTCACCGTTTTCTGTAAAGAATCGATCATATATTGCAGCTGATTCAGATTCAGCATAATAGAAGATTTAAACAAATCTTCATCCGTTCGTTTCAGTTCATTTTCGGGTAATTCGATCAAAACACTCTGTTTTTCAAATTGTAGCCGTCTGAAAGGAAAAGTCTTACGATTGCCCGGCTTCATCCCTTCGTCCGTATATGTATTTCCATGATACAATATCAATTCCATTACATTGCTGTTGGGGTGGGTCAGCATCATCCCGGAATCAGCCTTGGTAACCTCATAGTTTCCCGGTACAACTTTATGATTGTAAATCAACATATTGTACATCATACCGGTTTCCTTATTGATCCTGTCGATTTTAATACTATATCCTTCCAGGTCATTTGTAAAAATCCCCTCTTTAAAAGACACTTCCGGCTTATGCCGCCTGATATCATATAACAGACTACCGGCTTTGAGATTCGCTACCGGCAATATATTGTTTGAAAAGAAAAAGGCAAAAAGAGTCAGAAAGACAATAAATACAATCAAAGGGTACATGATCCGATACAATGAAATTCCGGCTGACTTCAATGCGATCAATTCATAATTTTCGCCCAGCGTTCCGAAAGTCATAATTGAAGAAAGCAATACAGCCAAAGGCATGGCCATCGGTATCAAAGACAAGGAAAAATAAAACAAAACTTCAACGATCACTGAAAAATCCAACCCTTTTCCCACCAAATCATCTATATAACGCCACAACATCTGCATCAACAGCACAAACATGCTGATAAAAAATGTCGCAATAAAAGGTCCGCTAAAGCTTTTTAGCATGAATATATGTAACTTCTTCATCTACAAACTTTCATTTTTCCAGTTGCAAATGTACAATTAAATTACAAATTTTAGATTGTAAATCTCAAATTGATGGATAAACGCAATTGATATCGGATTTTAAACTATATAAAGTTACCGAGTCGCAACGTTTATAAAATATCAGATCCCCAATCGCCCCTTCATAATTTTTTCAAATACAGACAGGTTGGGTTATGGAATAACTAAAATTTTAAAATCTGCGATTTCAATCCAGGATAATTTACGCTCTCCATTTTAATCCGGTACATACCGGTCAAATACAATATCAGGAAAGTATTATGCACCCAATGTACGATGCAGTATTTCGATTTGTTTATTCCACAATTCAATGGCGTCATTTTCGTCTTCCGGATCTACAAAATCAGTGATAATCAATGCCACATCTTCTGTCAAAGGCTGCACCTGTATATCAAATCCGAAATATTCATCTTCCTGCGTATCTTCCCAATGAAAACGAACAAAAACGTTCGGTTTTTGATCGATTAAAGAAGCTATATGCTCTACACCGTTCCAAATAAAGACAAACTTTCCATTCCTCTGCAATACATCGTCCGCAAACCATTCTGCTAAACCAGGAGCTGTACTTAATCGAGAGAATAAAACTTTTACAGAGGATGAAAAAATATATTCCAACTCAATCTTTTTCCGCATAATTTTCAAATTTGAGCACAATATATCATTTTTATTTCAAAATACCAAATAAGTCCCCCGGCGTAGGGTATACTCTATGCTTTCGTCAAGCAAACTTTTCATCCCCGAATTCCCGGTTAATGGCCTGAATAAAACGCCGTTCCCATTTTTCTTCAGCATGATTACGGATATACGACAACCGGATAATGACATCTGCCAGGGATAATTTATGCAAATCCACAAGAGGCAAATAAAAAATGTCATCGTCCTCTTCCACTTGCGCTAAAATTCCTTTATCGGCCATATCCTGCAAAACCACCCGCAATTTATTCATATTGATTCTCAATTTTTTACTAATCATTTCCAAGCTGGGACCACCGTTATTCTTCAAATATTCGTCTGCAATATATTTGAGTATATTGACCGACAATTCGATATTTTCAATCCATTTATTCTCACGTTCAACAGGCGACATGTACAGAAAATGCCGGTTTCTCAAAATATAACACAATTCCGTTCCCCACAAAACAATACTCCAACTCAGTTGCAGCCACACCAATAGTAACGGCAATGCTGCCAAGCTCCCATAAATGGCATTATATGAACTGACCCCGATCTGAAAACGGATGTAAAACCATTGAACGACCTGATAAACGGTACCGGCAATTATACCGGCCACAACGGCATGTTTCAATTTAACAGGAGTGGTCGGCATAAAACGGTACAGGAAAATAAACAACAACCACACCAATAAATAAGGCAGCAATTTAAGCAGAAAAATCATCAACGAACCGGCATAGCTCAAGAAACCTTCTTCCATGGCAATAGCCTGCAGATTCGATGTCATAAAGACGTTGATACTACTGATTAATATAACCAAAATAGGGGCGATAAACATGATGGAAAGATAATCCGTAAATTTCCGGGTAACACCTCTCCCTTTCTGTACTCCCCATATCCTGTTCATAGCCAGCTCGGTATTTCCAAGCACTTTAATGACAGCCCACAGCAAAAAAACAATCCCCAGACCGGTAACCAACCCACCTTTCATATTCTCCAGGGCATGATTGGCAAAATTCAATACAAAATCGACAATCTGGGTATTGGCCAATGTCTGTTCATGAAGTTGATTTTCCAAAACAGTTCCTAAACCGAAACCTTTAGCTATTCCCAAAGCCAAAGCAACGAATGGGATAAAAGACAAAACAGAATAAAATGTCAAAGCCGCAGCAGAAACTGCGCCGGCATCTTTTATAAAACGATCTATTGAAACAACCAGTATGGCCACTATTTTCAGAAAAGACTCCCAAACAATCGCCTTTTTACGCCAGTCCCTTCGCAAAACTGCGTAATAAAATTCTAATGTTCCGAATCTCTTTAATCTTGCATTAGGCATTACATTTCCCTGATATATCCTTATCCCGCAAATATATAATATATTCCCCAACAATAAAAGAAAAAATCATAGCAACCGCTTGACGTTTACTATGATTTATCTTATCGGACAGCCGGAATCACCCGACTGATTTATCCAAATAATTCTGCTACTTTTTCTTTTATAAATCCGGGTTCTGCATCTATCGGAAACACATAATCCGGTTTCTTATAAACCAAATTATGTTCCCGTTTAAACCGTTGTATTCCCCCACCCGTAATATTCAGCATAATCACTGCTTCCTTATTAACTTTTCCTTCTTTTACAGCCTTAATCAAGCTTGCAGTTGCCACTCCCGCTGCCGGTTCAATATCTGCACCTTCCAGTGTCCGGAATAATTCCATTGCTTCACGGGCTTCTTCGTTAGTCGCCACCCAGACATCTCCTTTGGTTTCCGTCAGAGCATCGAACAACCCTCCTTTTACAGAATATGGAGGTTTCCGGTTAGAAAGTACTTTAGCACATATTTCCCCCGCCTGTTGACGGGCCACCTCGTCATCCACAGACAATAAGGCCCGGGAACCTGCTTTCCAGGCATCGTATATCGGAGTAAAAGGTACATTTTGCGAAACCATAAGACGCATCAGATTTTTACCATAACGTCCATCGGCAATAAAACGTTTATTGGCCTCCCAGGCAGCTATCGCTCCGGTTCCACTACCGACTGCCTGAAAATAATAATCCGGTATTCGTCCTATCGTGGTTACGGCAGACAGTACTGTCGTTCCCATCCCGTCCCGGCGAGCTACATTTTTGGCTCCTCCTTCGGGATAGAAGTTTCCCATCTCACAAATAATATTGGAAAGACGTATGGCATCAAAATAATCACTGCCACTGGCCGTTGCCACAACTTTTACACAAGGATTCAGCGGACGGGCAGCCCACATGGCATCGTTGCAATCTTCCGGAATACACAATAAAAGAGGAATATTATTCTCCGAACATACACGGGCAAAAGCCCGGGCCGTATTTCCTGCCGAAGCGACCACCATTATCTTATCGTCATAATGATTATTCGTGCGGGCACATACCGTATAAGCCTCACATTCCTTAAAAGCACCGGTCATCATCAAGGCTCCTTTTTCCGGCCAGTAACCATTGAAAGTAATATATAGCCTTGATAAACCCAGCTTTTGGGCCAGTCCTTCACTTTTATAAGTTACCGGAGCACCCGATCCTTCCAATATCCGGCAAATAGGCAACCAGTCCGAGAACTTATAAAGTCCCGGTAAATAATCCTTTACCTCTAATTGTTTCTTGGCATATTGCGCAAAAATCAAAGCTGCGCCGTCTTTATTCGGACAATCCAGAGCCCAGTCTCTATCCTCGAACTTCTCTCCACAACAGCGGGATTCCAGAACATAATCGGTCATTTCTAATGTCTTCACTTGAATGCATATTACTTACAATATGCAAAATTAAGGCATTTCACCGTATCAAATTTGGGTATAAATACTACTTTTCAGGATTTCTGCTTATTTCTTATATCCTTCTTCACCTTCCGTAAATCTTTTACCGATTTTATACCGATTTTCATTATTCGTTTCAGATTGATAGAGTTAACACCCCCCTGACGAGGCTTAAAAGTAATCGGTATCCATCGGGTCTTCATATTTTCGGAAACAGCCAGTACGCTGACCAATACATTGGCCAGAAAAAAGTCCTGCGGAATCTCTTTCAGCAAAAGAGCCAATTTAGAAGCCCGCATCAAGCGGAAAGGCGTATTGGCATCTTCAATCACCCGGCCGAATATAAACATCACAACCAGTTTCAATACTTTAGTTACAACAACCCGGCTGAATCCGTCCTGTCTCTCTTTACGGGCGCCTATCAAAAAATCATAATCGGCCCGTTGTTCCCAAAATGACGTAAACTCTGCCGGATCGGTCTGTCCGTCGGAATCGGTCTGAAAAACATAATCGGCCCCCTGTTCTATCGCATAACGGTATGCATACAGACAAGTAGAACCATGTCCCGAATTCTTTTTCGTAAGGGCGATCAATTGAGGATAAGTGGCCCTCAACTCTTCCAAAACCCGGTAAGTCGCATCTTTGCTGCCATCATCCACAATAACCACCCTGGAATCTTCTCCAATCTGTTCCACCACCGGATGCCATTGTTCTACAACAGTTCTTATATTAGCCTCTTCATTATAAGCCGGCATGACAATATACAACTTATCCATTTTGTCTGAATGTAACATTTTTATTCAAAATAAACTGAAAGAGAGTGACTACAAAAATGGTAGCCCCTTTCGATATCAGCAAGTTCATATTTCCCAGATCGACCATCAAATACAACAACCCGGAACTGATCAGCAATCCCATGATCCCGACAACATAAAATATCATAAAACGAAAAACAGATTTGTTTTTCACTTTAAAATTAAAATGCCGGTTCAACAAAAAACTATTGATAATACCGCAGTTGACACTGATGACATTAGCCAATATGTAATAATCCGGGAAAAAATAAGTCAGTACCCCAAATACGGCAAAATCGATAGATACACTCAATACGCCGATAACTCCATACAATATCAGATTGCGGTATTTAGAATACAGTCCTGCTCCTAATTCTTTTATTGTGATTGACATAGCGATTCATTTGTGCCGATTACCCTGCCCTTTTCTGCCATCCTTTACTCAATGCAGCAGCTTCCAGGTTCTCCGGATCCATCTGCATTGCCTTATTGACCGACTGAATGGCTTCCCCCTGCTTCCCGGTTCCATACAGATACAGACCACGTAAAACAAAAATTTCGGGATCATTATTTATCGGCTCCAATTGTTTCAACAATGCCGCTGCACCGTTCCAATTTTCCTGTTGTATCATTATCCGCAACCACACTTTGGCGGCCGGCAGGAATCCAGGCTGCACTTCCTCTACTTTCTTCAGCAATTGCTCGGCCTTCCCGTATGCCTTCATGCGGCAATAACAATCTGCCAGCCTCACCAAATCATTCACATCCCCTCTGGCCTGCAACAAACGGTTATAAATATTCACCGCACTCTGATAATTTCCGTAGCGGAACAGAATATCCCCACCTAATGCCAGAGAGTTAACATGATTCGGACGTATCGACAAAGCCCTGTTGATCTGATTTATCGCCTCCTGCTGATTCCCCATTTTACTTGAAATCAAAGCTTTCAAATAAAGCCCATCCACAGAGAAAGCGTTCTCATTTACAATCGCTTGTGCAGCGCCCATCGCTTCCTGCAACCGGTTCTCCTGAATATAGGTCAACGCCAGCATATACAACGCTTCATTCAATGACGGGTGTAAAGCCAAAGCCTTTTTAGCATAGGCCTCTGCCTGTTCCAGGTTATTGGTCAAAAACGAAAGTTTTGCTATCCGGGACAACACTTCTTCATTTTGGGGATATTTTTCCACATACGCTTTAAATACCTCCAACGCCTGATCATACTTTCTTTCAGCTTCCAGCTTAAATCCGGCAAGTTCTTCCTTCCCTTGCCGCTTTATAACGGCTGTCATCGGGAAACCATCGACCTCCGGCGTATAAATTGTTCCCTGCGGCGGGAAAAGTCCGTTTTTCAACTGATACCGGTTAATATACACATTGGCAAACATAGCGTAATCCCAATCCTTGGCATATTTCTCATAATACCGGCTATAGATAACATTCACATTCGTATCTGCCCTGAAATAATATTTCAGAATATTGATATGGTTTGTAACGATCGTTGTTTTCCGGTCTTTAGGCAGATCCACATTTTTGTGAAACCAATTGTAGGCATCTTTCAGGGAATTGTAATAATAATCCGTCTCGTAATCTCCGTATGCCCCTTTCAGACCTCCGACAACCTCATTAAAATAAACATAATCATTGGGATGGTTTTTCGCCATATGTATGGCGGGCAACGATAATCCTGCAATAAAAACAGCTCCGACACCGATCTTACCCCATTTATTTCTTATACCTTCCAGCAACAACTGCCAGAAACGTCCGGCAATCACAACCAATGGAGGCATTACAAACAACAAATGCCGGATACCGCCATACAGGTTTGAATTCTTATAAATTACCCAGAATACAGGGAATATCGTCGCAAATAAAAAGAAATAGGATATCAGTGTAAATTCCTTACGTTTTACAATCAGATATATCCAATAACCGAAAAAACCGAGTAAAGAGACAAGCGGCATCGCTATCATCAGATATTTCGGAGCATATTTCCAAGGCAACATATTCGACATCATCTGTTCTCCGTCGAATATGGTTTTGAGCCCTATACTATAATTCGTAAATTGCTTCAACGATAACAACACATTTGAAAGCGGCTTCTGCAAAGCAAAAGGCCATAAAGCAATGGCTAGAATATAACTCAACACAACCACCACAACCAATACGACAACAATACGCCCGACAGCCTGACGGTATTTCCCGAACTTATAAAACTCTTTCATCCCGTACCGACCGACATAAAAAAATCCTGCATACATAAACAACATCGGATACAGAATCAATCCCCCGGAACGGGTTCCCAGAGCCAAAGCTATCCCAAGCACCAGACCGAGTAATTCCCGTATCCGGAAACGGGGATAAAAATCAAACAGCCGGATCGTATAATAAAGAGAAATAATATACCCCGTAGCAAATGGAATATCTTTCAGATTATTCATGCTATGTCCGAAGAACCGGGGGGTAAAAAACATCAACAAAATAGACAAAAACCCACACAAACCTCCTCCCCAACGCAAGCCTGCCAACCCGACAAACAACACACCCAATGCTCCGTTTAAAGCACAAACCACATGCCGGGCTTCGTAATAATTATCGATATGAAACCAACGACAAATGGCGCCTGCAACCACCTGCATGGAAATACCATATAAATGAAGCGTAGTCTTAGGCTGAAACAAAGCAGTCGTATCCCCTTTGGCAAAATAATCCAATACATAAGCCGTATGCTGATGATCCGGGAATTCATCTCCTGTAACCCCGTAATCCTGACTGATATAAGGCATATATAAAAAGGTAAAGCAAGCAAACAAGATGATTCCCATCCGGTAAACCATATCCCGCTGCGGCTTACCCGAAGCCCGGAAAAAATAGCGGAAAAAATCACCGGAAATCAAATATTGAAACGGAATCCGAAAAGAATAATTACCCCAGAGTATCCCTTTATTGATCTTTTCCGGCATATTTTTTTTCTTCAAGTCGATTCCCTCCAGGTTACAGAATCTTATCCGTTTTACTTTTTGCAAACTGTAACCAATACTCCTTAATGTATTCCCAGCAAGTTTCTGTCCCCCGTAAGCGTTTAAAAAAGCCGCTTTAGCACCGAAAAATACAGGAGAATCAATAATACCCGAATCGGTTGTCCAAAGATTCTGAATGGCACCGAACCACAATTTCCGCTTATCGGTTGTTATATATCCGATGCTTTTTCCCCACTCCTGCTTCATCACATGGGACACGACAACTTTCACCGCCCCAATCTCCAACCGCTGCCCGTCAACCCAAAGCACATAATCTGACGATATATTCTCCAGTAAATCCGAATATTCCTTTTGCCCCAGCTCCGGTCCCGTCACCACCATTTCGTATCCCGGGAAACCCGTTTCCCATTCCTGCTTCCGATCTGCTCCTGCAAAACAGACTATCGTCAGATTCTTCTTTTCCGCCTGCATTCTTTTATGTAAAATTTAAGCTATTTTTGATTCTGATAACAAATATAATATCAGGCAAAAATAAAAAATATTTCCTCAATTACCGGTCAATTCACTTTTTTGTTCCCGATAATCTACATTTTGTCACTATTTCTGAAGTTTTTTATAACATTCGGACAACAGCCCCTGCAATTCCGGTGAAAATTGAACAGCTTTTTCCAAATAAGGAATTGCTTGCCGGTAAACTTTCTTCCGGGCATAGGCAATCCCCAGATTCGTAATTAAGAATTTCCGGTAATTTTCCGAACGGACCGTATTTTCCGCCTGTTTCAATATCTGTATCGCCTGATCGTACATCCCCAGTTCCACAAAAGCCCGTCCGGCACACACAAGCGCTATTTCGTTCTGCTCT
The DNA here is from genome assembly GCF_900091655.1 of Culturomica massiliensis. Classification (NCBI taxonomy): domain Bacteria; kingdom Pseudomonadati; phylum Bacteroidota; class Bacteroidia; order Bacteroidales; family Odoribacteraceae; genus Culturomica; species Culturomica massiliensis. The sequence goes on along the minus strand of NZ_LT594619.1, from coordinate 84,800 downwards.
GCCGACCCCGGCCAGAAAGAGAGATATTTCCCCCAGAATTCTATCGCTTTCCGATATTCTTTCTGATAATAATAACCATATCCCATCCAAAACCAAATACCAAAGTTTTGAGGATTATAAGCATAAGCTTTTTCCAATAATTCCATTCCCCGGTCAATATTAGCCATTTTAAGCTGCCGGATACCCTCACTATCGAATTTATTTTCTTTCTTTATAACAGCGCAAACCGGATGTCCCTCTATATATTCCAAATGAACCGCACCCCGGGGAGGAAAAAACGTCTTCAATACCTGAACCGGAATAAATTGCAATGATAAAATGATATAATCGTAATCATATTCGGCAAACCCTCTGAAAGAACACAGATGTACTTCTGCGTTTTTATATTTCCGGACTTTCTGATAATTGGGCACAGTGATATTCTTCGCTCCGACCCGCACCAAAGTATCGGATTTAGAAATCACATTCTTTACCAACCAATCGTATCCAATCTGACAGGATGTCTCATAGTAATCCATATCATAATTCAGATAAGGTTGTGCTATCAATGCGTTATAGTAAGAGTAGCAGTATTTCGAATTATTGACCATCCAACAAGCCGTCGGCATAGCCCCTATTACTGCCGCCAAGACAAAACCTTTACGCAGGCGGGCATTTTTCAAGCTATAATAAGTTTCGTAAAAACCGATCGCTGCAACTACGGCAAAAGAAGAAAAGATAAACAAAGAATGCCGCCAACCGTTGTAAATATTGGAACCTCCCAAAGTTATATACAAAGGAGGAAACAAAAGAGTAAATAAAATAAACAATACAGCCATCCGGTCATAATTCATCCATACCTTTTTCGCTTGCAAAACAAACAATACAATACCCGCCCAGGTAATAAGAGGTATTGTTGTCAAATAGCTTTTTAAAAGATAGAAATCAGGTAAATGTAACGAACTTATGATCTCTCCTTCATACAACATCGGTATCTGTTGTTTGAACTCCTTTACCAGCTTAAAGGCATTTTTTATATGCATAACCGGCCCTTCATAAAAAAAGTTAGGGTAAGCACAACACCCCAATACGACACCGACAACAACAATCCCTAAAGCAATACCAATAAAACGGCCCAAAGATTTATAGGGTCTTTTCAGGAGCGATTTTCTCAAATCCTTCCGGAAAAAGAAAAGCATAATACCTCCGGCAGCAAAATAAAAAGGCAATAACAATCCTCCGACACGAATGCTCACGGCCAAAGCGATCCCGACAATCGTCAATATCACATCCGGCAGCTTAAACAAAGGTATTTTCTTATATATCCGCAAAAAGCCATAAACGGCCATAGCGAAGCCCGCAGCCATAGGGACATCTTTGCTATCCAGAAAAGACAACCCGAAAACAATCGGAGACAATCCCATCAAAAGCAAAGTCACAATAGCTAACTTCCAATCTTTTAATTCTCTGGCTGTCAAAGCCGCAAAAAGCATAAATAAAAAACCGAAAATAGCACACAACACATGCCGTATCAGATATTCATGTTCCTCCATTCCGAAATATTTGATGATAAGGGCCGGCAAAATCTCAAACCCGACACCATAATATTTCATATGCGGAATCACTGCTGGGCACTTAGTCCCAGCTGATTTTCAATTGTTTATAATTTAGTTCTTTGACATTTTTGTAATCGCAATTGGTAAGTATCTCTCTTACAGGCGTTTTATCCAGTAGAGAAAAACTCAAAATTTGTAGGATTTCGTAGATTGGACGGTTAACTTTCAATTTGTAAGCGACAATGGCAACCAGACAGTATGTTATGATGGCACAGTAGACTTGTGTCTTGACTGCATTCATCGTGGTTCCCCAAAAAGATTTTACTTTCAGGTGTTGCTTTATCCATTTGAAAAATAGTTCCACCTGCCAACGGTTCTTGTATAGCAAGGCTACTTCCTCTGCTGAGAGTTCCATGTTGTTGGTGATGAACACAAATTCTCTGCCCAGTTCTTCATCGTAGTATTTAACCCGCCGAAGTTTGTCCGGATATGCTTTGAGCGATTTATACGTTTCAAGTATTCCAATCTGGTCACATTTTATTCCGGTTGTTTTATCGACTTCACGGGAATACATTCTACGGAATCTCATATTATCCTTTGCACGTGTAACGAAGTAAGCACCACAGGTGTGAAGCTTATGCAAACGGGTGAAGTCAACATATCCTTTATCCATGATATAGAAACTTCCCTTTTCATAACTCAACTCATCCAGCATGTTTACGTCATGTACTTTAGCATTGGTTACCAGTACGATTGTCGGTATGGAAGTCTTTACATCATACAAGGTATGAAGTTTGATGCCTCCTTTGTGTTTCCTAAATTCCGCCCACCAAAAAACATTCAGACAAAGGTCTATGGTGGAGGAATCAAAGGCATAAACATTACCGTCAACTTTCACCTCGAAGTCATTTTTGTTGTAGCTATTACGGGCTTCCGCAATCAGGGTATAAGCAAATTCTTCGTAGATACGATAATCTCTATTCCGGTTTGCTTTCCCCAGATTGGTACGGCTAACTGTTGCACCGAATCCCAAGTGATAGTACTTGCTCTTGTGTGCCTCAAGGCTGAGCATAAGCTCACGCATACTATCTCGGGCGGTCAGTTGTCCGAAAATCATGCACAGCATCTGATTCCAACAGGTGAATGTTCTGATTTTCTTATTCCCGGAATACTTCTCTACCAAACGGTCAAAGACACGACGGGGAAGAAAATCTGTAAGTTGAGCGAAGATATATTTGCCTTGGTTCATTGTTTTTAGCTTTTGGACAAAGCTAAAACAACTTTTCAATTCAAATCGTCACGCTCCAAAAAGATATTTAACTATGCGATTATCAAAGATTTCAAAGAACGATGTTTAATTTAAAGTGCCCACTAGTGATGCGGAATCTTAACTTCCGGCACTTTGGAGTAATCGACAAAAGTCGTATCTCCATGCAAATAAAAAGCAAGGCTGTATTTTCCATTGGCACTGTCGATCGGTTCATCTCCCGTAATACCGACTTGAGGCGCTACCCACATCATACACACGAAAAGAAGAGCAGAAACAATGAAAAACAATTTGCGGGGATCCCCCATGTACTTCATGACCAATCCGGATAAAACCATACTAAAAAATTATTACTCGTCACACTCTATCGAAATTCAAACAAAAACGTCTGAGACAATTTATTCTGCAAAGGTAGAAATTCATATAAAATACAATTCATAATCAAGCTATTTCTTAAGCCATAATCTATCATTGTCCCCGATTTCACCTTCAACCACTGACGTTCTGTCAGGTTTTCTGTCACATTTTTCTCCTTTTTTATTTAAAATCCGACATTTTTACAAAAAAAACAAGTAAATGACGCATGGCACACCATTTGATAAAAATAATTGTGTTTAGGTTAAACCTCAGAGAGAAAGAAAACGAATAATATAAACAAATAAAATAAAAAGCATTATGGGAAAAATAATTGGAATTGACTTAGGTACTACGAACTCATGCGTAGCCGTTATGGAGGGTAATGAGCCCGTCGTAATACCGAATAGTGAAGGAAGACGGACAACTCCTTCTATTGTGGCATTTGTAGATAATGGGGAACGAAAAGTTGGTGATCCGGCAAAACGTCAGGCAATTACCAATCCGAGAAAGACAATTTATTCTATCAAGCGGTTCATGGGCGAGACCTATGAGCAGGTAGGAAAAGAGATAAAGAGAGTGGCTTATGAAGTTGTCAAAGGCGATAATAATACCCCGCGTGTCGTTATCGATGACCGTAAATATTCTCCACAGGAAATTTCTGCCATGATCCTGCAAAAAATGAAAAAAACGGCGGAAGATTATCTGGGCCAGGAAGTAACGGAAGCAGTTATTACCGTACCGGCTTATTTCAACGATTCACAGCGTCAAGCAACGAAAGAGGCAGGAGAAATTGCAGGCTTAACGGTAAAACGTATTATCAACGAACCGACTGCTGCTGCATTGGCCTACGGTTTGGATAAGAAAGACAAAGATATGCGGATCGCTGTGTTCGACTTAGGTGGAGGTACGTTCGATATTTCTATCCTCGAATTGGGTGACGGCGTTTTTGAAGTGAAATCGACGAACGGTGATACTCACTTAGGTGGTGATGACTTCGACGATATTATCATCAACTGGCTGGCTGACGAGTTCCAAAAAGAACAAGGAGTAGACATCCGTAAAGACCCGATGGCTCATCAACGTTTGAAAGAAGCTGCCGAAAAAGCAAAAATAGAATTGTCAAGCTCTACGACAACGGAAATCAACTTGCCGTATATCTTCCCGGTAGACGGAGTGCCCAAACACTTGGTAAGAAGCCTGACGAGAGCTCAATTCGATCAGTTGACTTACAAGTTGGTCGAAGCTACGATAGAACCTTGTCGGAATGCCTTGAAAGATGCAGGCTTACAGGCATCTCAAATCGACGAAGTGATTTTGGTAGGTGGTTCTACCCGTATCCCGGCTGTTCAGAAAAAAGTAGAAGAATTTTTCGGTAAAACGCCTTCTAAAGGTGTAAACCCGGACGAAGTTGTTGCTGTTGGAGCTGCCATCCAAGGCGGTGTTTTGACCGGAGAAGTAAAAGACGTACTGTTATTGGACGTAACCCCATTGTCTTTAGGTATTGAAACCTTAGGCGGTGTTATGACCAAACTGATCGAATCCAATACGACGATTCCGACCAAGAAATCCGAAGTATTCTCTACTGCTGCGGACAACCAGCCGTCTGTAGAAATTCATATTCTGCAAGGTGAACGTCCGATGGCCAAAGATAACAAAACGATCGGTCGTTTCCACCTGGACAGTATTCCACCTGCCCCACGTGGCATCCCGCAAATCGAAGTAACTTTCGATATCGACGCAAACGGTATTCTGAATGTATCGGCCAAAGACAAAGCCACAGGTAAACAGCAGTCAATCCGTATCGAAGCTTCATCAGGCTTGTCCGATGCTGAAATCAAACGGATGAAAGACGAAGCCAGTGCCAATGCCGAAGCCGACAAACAAGAAAAAGAACGTATCGATACCATCAACAAAGCAGATTCAATGATTTTCCAGACGGAAAAACAATTGAAAGAATTTGGAGACAAATTACCTGCTGACAAAAAGGCACCGATCGAATCGGCTCTTCAGGAACTGAAAGATGCACACAAGAACCAGGATATAAATGCAATCAATACTGCTATTGATAAATTGAACAACGTATTCCAGGCTGCATCACAGGAAATGTACAACGCCCAGGCTCAACAACAGCAAGGCGGAGCACAGCAGGAACCTCAAGGTAATCCGAATGCCGGAGCCAATAACGGAGGCAAAGACCAGGAAGTAACCGACGTTGACTTCGAAGAAGTAAAATAATAACATAAATCAAAATCAAAACCGCCGCAAATTAATTTTTGCGGCGGTTTTATTATTCTCTCGTCATCCGTCTTTTTCTCAGGCAAAATTCGAGATTAATCCTTTCTCTTTTTCTTCCGATATCTTAAAATATTCTTTATCTTCGAACGTTAATAAATGAGGACATGAGAGTTATTTATCTATTGTTTTTCTTTTCCCTTTGTTTCGTGTTTAATTGCCAGGCCATTCATTTTTTTGAAGGAGATTATACTTCGGCGCTGGAAAAAGCCAAAACTGAAAACAAAAACCTGTTTATCTGCTTCTCCGCTTCCTGGTGCGGCCCTTGTAAAATGATGGAAAAATATGTATTTCCGGACGAAAAGGTGGCTCAATATGTCGATACACATTTTATCCCTCTTCACCTGGATATAGACATTCAGGAAAACGCCGCCTTACAAAAACGGATTAACCCGGAATATGCAGGAGTAGTTCCGCACCTTTGTATTCTTAGTCCGGAGGAAACACTAATCAAAGAATCCGGGGGAGCTTTGTCTATTCCTCAGATGTTAAAATTTTTACAAATCACACCGAAAAACGCCCTGCATCGCAAAATCGCAAAATCTTCCGATATTGATTCAATCCAACAGCTTTTTGCTTATAAAGACAGCTATCAACAAATATTGGAAAAAGCACAACGGGAAAATAAAAATATGTTACTCTGTTTTTCTTCTCATTATTGCGGCCCCTGTCGCTTAATGAAAAAAACGACGTTCAGCAGCCCTTTCATCGTCGATTATGCTCAGGAACATTACGTTCCCGGCTATCTCGATCTCGATAAAGAAGAAAATATAAAATTATGTGTCCGCTATCTCAACAAAGATAGAATCGTCCCTTATCTGGTCATTGCATCACCCGATGAGAAAATAATCAACAAACACACCGGCTATATGGATTCTACAGCTTTCATGGCCTTCCTTCGAACAGATTCGCTCCCGTCCCGAACAGATATTTTACCTCAGGATGAGGTTCGGGTTGAATATGTACAATCCACCCCGACCTGGTGGAATAAATTTATCTACAGTCAACAAACCGGTCATTGGAAACTGGAGCTACTTACCGGCATAAATGTCACGACCTTAAAAACGAGCGGTAATCTATCGGCATTGGATTTCAACCATCGGATCGGATATGAAGCAGGAATAGCCTTCAACCGGTCCTGGCAACATTTCCGGTTAGCTCCGGGTTTATCTTTTATCTCCAAAGGTGGAAAAAACAAAGATTATACACTACGGCAAAACTACCTGGAAGTACCTGTTAAAATAGGATGGATATTCCACAATCCCGGTTACGGCTGGTATCAGTGCCTGGACGTAACCCCTTACGGCTCCTTGCGAGTCGGGCATAAATTAAAACGTTCTGATACAGCCATTCCCAAAGCATTTTTTGAAACCGATAAATTCGATTACGGCCTGCGTTTTGCTTTACATGCCCGATTTTCTTCCGGGAAAATCGAAGGAGGATATAATTTAGGCTTACACAATATCTCATCCGTTCCAGGAGGAGGTATGTATCACCGGGGATTTTTTCTCAACTTAATGCTCTCGTTGGGAGGATAAAGCAACAACTTTACCGATAAACCGAATCTTCATTTAAAGAAAGGAGCAAAGGAATTCCCCGATTTTCTTTTGAAGCAGGGAAGGAGAACCATCGAAATGATTTACAAGAATGGTAAAAGCCAGAATCTCTCCCCGTTCTGTTGTAAGATAACCGGAAAGACAACGTACGCCGGCAAAAGAGCCGGTTTTGGCTCTCAATTTATTTTTCAAAGCGGGATTAGCAGCGACATAAGGATTTAATCCGGCATCCGTCCCCGCCAAAGGCAAAGAAGCGACAAAATTCCAGCCCAGCATTTTATGAGCCCATAGCAACAAATTTGTAAATACTTCGGCCGGAACTGCATTAGCAGCAGACAAACCGCAAGCGTCTTTCAACACCACTCCGGAAGCTCCGACTCCGATCTCGTCCAGTAATACCCGGCAACGTTCCGGATAGTTGATTTCATCTACCAATTGCCCCAAAGCTTCAGCAAACAGATTGATGCTTTTCTTATTCGTTTCCCGGACAATGTCTTTCAATGCCGGAGAAACAAAGGTCTCTATTTTTTCTTTCTTCCCTCCTCCTGCTATTTCTACTCCTCCGACAACAATACCGTTTTTATTCAATTTTTTCCCGATCTCTTCCAAAAAACACAAATCCGGACGATGCATAGCTCCTTTTATCTGAAATACTTCCCGTTTCTGGGGTAAAGTACCCAGGATATGCATTTCTTTACTATACGGGCCTCCGAAAATCCAGGCATCATCTGTATTTCCCTCAGCAGCTTTCACCTCATTCACAAACCGTACTCCCGGTTGCTCCGGATCGACATTTAACAATACGGTTTTTTCTCCGGGCAATCCGGTACGAAATCTTAAATAATAGGTGTTATCTTTATAGTTAAAAGGGAAATAAGCTGCTCCGTAATAATTGGAAATATCTTCCCACAACCAGGACCCGGGCAAAACAACCTGTTTATCGTTTTCTATCCGGATCTTTCCCCGTATTTGACGGATATTCAATTGACGGATTGCATCAACCAACCGGTCTGTAAACTTATATTCCGGGAAATAACGGGAATCAAAACACGGATCTCCGTTCGCTTCGATAACGATATCTCCGTTTAATTTCCCGTCGGCAATGGTACCGGTTCTCCATACCGATGTCGTATAATGAAAATCTGCTCCTTTCTCTTTCAGCGCCAAAGCAGATGACAATAATTTACATACAGAAGCCGGCTGTAAAGATTTATCTCCTGACCGATCTATCACAATGCGCCCGTCCGCGACAGCTTTTACCGAGATACCTATAACGGCATGTCTCAATTCTACGGCCTCCAGCAAGCGCTCCAAAGCTTCAGAAGGCTGTCCCCGGAGACCGCTTGACAATCCCCACAGGCAACACAACAACAATCCGAACCTTTTTCCTACCATCTATTCTTCTCCCATTGTCTTCAGAATATTTTCCACCTCTTCTTCGGTATTGTGTAATTTGGCTTTACAGAATGCAATCAATTCCGAGACCCGCTTTACTTTTGTACCCAACTCATCGACATCCAATTTATTCTCTTCCAACAATGTAACAATTTGCTCTATTTCAGCTATGGCGTCTTTATAATTCAATTTCTCTTCCATCGTTTTCCTTTTATAATGATTCATCCTATTTCAACCGAATCCACCCTGCTCTTTAATTTTCCGTCGCCAACCACAGTTTCCACAACATCTCCCGCCTTTACTTCTGTTACCGAGCGAACGGCACGACCATTCAAACGGGTGATAGAATATCCCCGCTCCAACACATTTTTGGGATCAACGTATTTCATCTGTATTTCCGCCAACTCGATAAAATGACGCTCTTTCTCAAACCGGCTTTTGCATTTCTGTTTTACCCGTACAGCAAAATCCGACAACTGATTCCCTTGTCGTTCCCGAAGAAGGTTCAAACGGTTTACGATACGTGTATATACGGTATTAAAATATCCTTTTCGGTTATATACATATAACTGTACCGAATGCTCCAACCGATGAGACAGCAAGTGCAAACGATTCGCATTTCCTCCCAGCCATCCCTGAGTCAACCGTTTCAAATTAACTGCCAACAATTTTTGCCGATTGTTTTCCCGCAATAATAAATCCTTTACTCCGGAGACAAAATCCCCCCTCAATTCCTCAACATGCGCATCAAAATCCTGAAAAGTCTCGATTAAAAAAGCTGCTGCCGCTGTCGGCGTCTTCACACGCATAAAAGCAACCCGGTCCACGATCGTTTCATCACGTTCATGGCCGATTCCGGCTATTACCGGTATCGGAAACTGGGCCACATTAGCCGCCATATCATAGGAATCGAAACATCCCAAATCCGACTGCGCCCCTCCTCCCCGGATAATCACAACAACATCAAACAGATATTCATATTCATAAATCCGGTCTAATGCTGCAATCACAGATTCCGTGGTCTTCTCCCCCTGCATTACCGCAGGAAACAATTTGATGTGAAATTTATAACCGTAAGAATTCCGCTCCAATTGATTTATAAAATCACCTAATCCGGCAGCCGTCGGAGAAGAAATAACGGCAATATTTTTCGGCAAAAGGGATAATTCCAGGCGTTGGTTCATATCAATAATCCCTTCCCGTTCCAACTGTTCGATAATCTCCCGTTTCTTCCGCTCCAGATCACCGATCGTAAACGTCGGGTTGATATCTTTAATATTCAGAGAAAAACCGTACAATTCATGAAAAATCACTTCTACCTGAACCAAGACCTTCATTCCTCTCCCCAGGCTTCGTCCCGTCGTTGTCTCAAAATACGGTTTCAACATACGGTAAGTAAATGCCCAAATCGTTCCTTTGGCAACAGCAACCGGATTGTCTTCGCCTTCTGGCTTATCGATCAATTCCAGATAACAATGACCGGAACGGTTCTCCTGTATTGAAGCGATCTCCGCAGTGACCCATACCGGTTCGGCAAAACGTTCTTTCAGTGTCCGCTTCACCTGATTGTTCAGATCGAATAAAGAAATAAAATCCATCTTTCCGTTCCCCGTTTATACACGAATCATCAATCACCCGCAGCCTTAAGATACATTTCAGGGTCATCGATAAAATGAACCGGATCGACGATTTTCTTCCCTTCGTCTATCCATTTGTCCAATTTCCGGCTCTCTTCGATATCTTCCTCCTGCTGATCTTCGGCAATCCCTCCCCGGAATGTTTTCGTCTTCTTCAACTCCCCATCCCGTCCGTAGTAATACCAAACCCCTTCTTTCAGGTTATTCCGGTACATTCCTTTTGCCATCACACTACCGTCCGGATAATACCCCTGCATTTTTCCATCCAGCTTACCATCCACATATCCGGCTTCTATCCGAAGCCCACCGTCCGGGTAATAAACTTTCCAGACTCCTTCCGGAAACCCTTGCTTCCAATTTCTCTCTTCGGCAATTTTTCCGGATGTAAAATATTTCCGGGAGACTCCGTCCAGCTTATTTTCTTTGTAAGTTTCCGTAGCTATAACACGCTCTCCTTTTTTATAGTGCCACTCTCCCTCTTTCAAACGATTCTGATAACATCCCGCAGAGACATATTCCCCATGCTTACTATAAAGCACAGCTTCGGTTTTATCTCCCTGATGAAACAATTCAGCCTGAATACGACCATCCGGATAGTAACGAGTCATTTTTCCAACCGGTTCATCACCTTCGAAATACCCCTCATAACGTACTTTACCATCCGGATAATATCCCTTCTTCAAAACTTCCTGTTGACCGAAAGCAAAAGCCCCGTCCAGCAATATCATCCCTAACATCCAACACAAAACAATCCCTCTCATAATTCCACCGTCCTGTTCAACTCATCAATATAATCCAACAGTTCTTCCCGGCCCAGTTTTTTCTCCGAAGAAGTCATAAAAGCAATCGGTGTCGTCTCCCAGGTATCCAACATCACTTCCTGATAATGTTCCAGATTTTTCCTGCGCTGAGCAACAGACAGTTTATCTCCTTTTGTAAAGACCATTACAAAAGGGACTCCGTTTTCACCGAGCCACTCCATAAACTCCAGATCAATCTGCTGCGGTTCGAGCCGGCAATCTATCAAAACAAAGAGACAAATCAGGTTTTCACGTTTCAGGATATAATCCCGGATCAGCTTTTCAAACTGTCCGCGAAGCGACTTCGACGTCCGCGCATAACCATAACCCGGCAAATCGACCATATACCAGTTATCATCAATCAAAAAATGATTGATAAGTTGTGTTTTTCCCGGTTTAGCCGCCGTTTTCGCCAAACTGCTACGATTAGTAAGCATATTGATTAACGAAGACTTTCCGACATTCGACCTTCCGATAAAGGCATATTCATGGCGATCAGGAGCCGGACATTTGCCGACATCGGAATTACTGACCACAAATTCAGCTTTTAGAATCTCCATACTACCGTTTTTTAAATTCACAGACTTCTGTTTTTGCTATTTCCCGCAAAAAGTCACAATAAATTTAATATTTTTTTCCGGAACGGCGACCGTTATCTACCCCTTTTTTCTTTTCACCGAAACGTCCGCGGCTATTTCCCCCGTTTTTACGGCGTTCGCCTTTCCATTTATTATTGGCAGTAGAACTCCGTTTCCCGCCACGCTCGCCCTTACGCATCTCTCCGCCACGCTCGCCTGTCTCCGTCACCGTAAAAGGCAATCCGTTGAAATTCACATTCCGGAAATAACTTCCGAAATTCTCAATTCCCGTAATATCTACTTCAAACTTGGTCTTGTTGTCGAATATCCGTATTCCGCCTATTTCCAAACCTTTCTGGGGTGCATATTTATTGACGATAGCCATCAAATCCCGGGGGGTGAAATCATCATCCCGACCGACATTAACACTAAATACGGTAAAATTATTGTTTGCCGAACGGCTGCGTCCCCCTCTTTCCTTACCACCTTCCCGGCCCGATTCATGACGTTCATCTTCGGACAGGTTCAGGTTTTCCACTCCGGTATATTTTTTCAGCAAACGACCGAATTCGTAAGAAACGATTTTCTGTATCAATTCTTCCTTCGACAAAGCTTCAAACTTCTCAAACAATTCCTGCTGATAAGGCATAAGTGCATCCTTTCGTTCGGCAGTCAAAATCTTATCGGCATAATAAAGCAATTGTGCCCGGCAGACTTCTTCCCCTCCGGGAACTTCCCGGTATTCGAATTTTTTCTTAAGGATCGATTCTATCCGGCGTAACTTTCCCTTTTCTTTTGAATTGATAATAGCTACGGAAATGCCTTCCCGTCCCGCACGTCCGGTACGCCCGCTACGGTGAGTATAACTTTCGGAATCTTCAGGGAGATTATAATTGATGACATGAGTCAGGTTATCGACATCCAATCCCCGGGCTGCTACATCCGTTGCCACCAACACCTTCAAACGTTTTGAGCGGAAACGCGCCATAACGTCATCCCGTTGTGACTGACTCAAATCCCCATGCAAGGCATCGCAGTCGATCCCGTCTTTCTGTAATTTATGGGCAATCTCCCGGGCATCCATTTTCGTTCGCGTAAAAATAATGGCATACATGTCAGGAGCACAATCGATCACCCGATGCAATGTCTCATAACAATCTTTTGCCCGTACCTGATAGTATTGGTGACTTACCGTATCTGCCCCCTGATTTTTTTTACCCACAGAGATCTCTTTCGGAGAATGCAGGTAATTCCGGGCAATCCGCTCCACTTCCCTGGGCATTGTTGCTGAAAACAAATAGGTATTCCGTTCTGCCGGAGTTTCTTCCAAAATGAAATTCAAATCCTCTTTAAAACCCATATTCAGCATTTCATCTGCCTCATCCAAAACGACAGCCCGAACAGCCTCAATATTGACAGCCCCTCTCTTTATCAAATCACACAACCGTCCCGGAGTAGCCACCAACACATGCACGCCTTTTTCCAACTCCCGGATTTGCCGGCGGATATCCGTACCTCCGTATACACAAGTAATACGTAAATCGGAACGATATTTGGAATAATTTTTCAAATCGTTTCCGATCTGTACACATAATTCCCGTGTCGGGCTCAATATCAAAACCTGTATCTTATTCAGAGAAGCATCTAATTTCTGCAACAAAGGCAATCCAAATGCTGCCGTTTTTCCCGTTCCTGTCTGGGCCAAAGCCACTAAATCGTTTTCTTCTCCCAATATGACAGGAATTACTTTCTCCTGTACCGGACTCGGCGTTTCAAACCCTAAATCGGCAATTCCTTTAAGAATTTCACCTTCTAAACCTAATTCTTTAAATTTTTCCATTCAATATAATACTAAAGTTTATAAAGTTTATCAGGTTTATAAAGTTCATAAATAAAAACCATAATACTCCTATCCTGCCCCGTCCCTGTATACGACCGACAACTTAAAAATCATCCGTCGTCATTCTGTACGAAAACTAAAACTAAAATCCGGACATTACGTCAAAAGAGATTTTATCCAGGAAAATCACTTTAGAACATGGAATGAACAACCAATTGAAACAGGATTATTTAATCAAAATCCTATCTTACAAACTTCTAAACAATAAACTCAAATAATTCTTACATTTCTCCGACGCTTAAACGCCGGTTCTTCTATTAATTCTTTAATTTCTTCCGGTGTCAAATTCGGTTTCAACACCACTTCGTCATCCCGAAGGATCAAATCGTTTTCTGCCTTTCTATCGCCCGGTTGTTGATCGAGAATCTCAATATCGTCTTTCGGGAAACCGGTTGCAATAACCGTCACCGAAACAGCACTTCCCAGACTCTCGTCCGTACCTACCCCCCAAATTACTGCTGCCGAGTCTCCGACACGATGAATGATGATCGAGGTAATTTCGGTCATTTCGTTCATCGTCACCTCATCCGTACCGGATGTTATATTCAACAGAATATCTTTTGCTCCACGGATATCGTTATTATTGAGCAGCGGACTATCCAATGCCTCGGTTATCGCTCTCCTTGCCCGATCCTCTCCGGAAGCCTGTGCCGCCCCCATTATGGCAACCCCACTATTGGTCATTACGGTTTTTACATCGGCAAAATCCACATTGATATACCCGGGCAATGTAATCACCTCTGCTATTCCTTTCGCTGCTATATTCAATACATCATTGGCTTTGGCAAAAGCCGCCGATATTGTCTGCGACCCATAAATCCGCTTTATCTTTTCATTATCGATAACAATCAGACAATCGACATTATCCTTCAAAGAACGCAACCCTTCGCGGGCTTGGTTCAAACGCTTAGGCCCTTCAAAACGTGCCGGAATAGAAACAATTCCGACCGTCAATATCCCCATATCTTTAGCCAGCTTCGCAATTACCGGAGCGGCTCCGGTACCGGTTCCTCCCCCCATTGCCGCCGTAATAAAAGCCATTTTCGTATTCTTACGCAACATTTCTTTTATCTCTTCCAGACTCTCTTCAGCCGACTTCGCACCGATCGCCGGATTATTGCCGGCCCCATGCCCATCCGTCAACTCTCTCCCCAACTGAATCTTCACCGGGACAGGACTGTTTTCCAATATCTGAGCATCCGTGTTACAAAGTACAAAATCCACATCACATATACCCTTGGAATACATATATTCCACAGCATTTCCTCCCCCTCCACCTACTCCGATTACTTTTATAATCGTAGGAGACACTTCATCCAGATTAAAATTTACCAATCCGTCTATCATAACAATCCATAATTTATAGTCAAAGACTGAATATCTAAAGTCTGAAAAATAAAAGCCTTCTTCCTTACCTCATCTCCGTATCCCGGCTGGAATCCTCATTAAACATACCTCCCAGCTTACGTTTAAACCAACTGTCCGTATCCGGTAACTCATTTATACTTTTGCGCTTTCTGGGACGCGGACTTTCTTCCTGATGCGTTTCTTTTACTCTCTTAGCCTTCTGCTCTTCCTGTTTTAGCCTTTTCTGCCTTGCCTGTTCTTCCAATTCCGTGGAATTTACAGTCACCATCTCCAACTCTTCCGGCATTTCCTCTACCTTAAAACTGACTTCCGTCCCTTTCTCCCGCTCCCGCGCCAACGGAGATTGAATATGAATGGCACTGCTCCGGTTAAACCCGACAGCTATAACAGCAACACGTAATTTATCCCCCAGCGTCTCGTCCTTCCCGGCTCCCCAAATTACATTTACATCCCCTCCGACTTTTTCCTGCAAACTTTCCGTTATCAACGTAATCTCATCCATCGTAACCTCTTTATCCCCATACAGCATATTTAATAAAATATTAGAAGCCCCCCGTATATCGTGGCTATTCAGTAAAGGAGAAATCAAGGCATCTTCCAAGGCTGTCATTGCCCGGTTTTCCCCCTCGGCTTCAGAGGCACCCATCAAAGCAACCCCGCTATTCCGCATCACGCCATCCACATCGGCAAAATCCACATTTACATACCCTTTGAATGTGATGATCTCTGCAATACTTTTGGCGGCAATCGTAAGCACATTGTCTGCCATAGCAAAAGCCTCCGACAATTTCAGGTCTCCGTATATATCTTTCAGCTTATCATTCTGAATAATCAGCAAAGCATCCACATATTGTTCCAATTCATCGATACCGTCCATCGCCTGTTCCATTTTTCTCCTTCCCTCAAAACTAAAAGGCAGAGTCACAATTCCGATGGTCAGAATTCCCAGTTCCCTGGCTTGCCTGGCAATTTCCGGAGCCGCTCCGGTACCGGTTCCCCCTCCCATTCCGGCCGTAATAAATACCATCTTCGTTTTATGAGAAAGTAAATTCCGGATAAAATCGATACTCTCTACAGCAGATTGCCTTCCCCTTTCCGGAACACAACCGGCACCCCGTCCCTCCGTCAGCTCTTTCCCCAACTGAATACGATTTTTTACAGGACTCAAGCGTAAAGCCTGTATATCGGTATTACAAACGACAAATTCAACCCCATGAATTCCCTGCCTGCACATATGGTTTACCGCATTGCTCCCCCCCCCGCCGACACCGATCACTTTAATTATCGATTCTCGCTGTACGGGCAACTTCAACGCCAATAATTCGTCATTTTCCATAATCTATATTTTTACATTGCCAGACTATATCACGTCATTTCAAATTGTAAATCATCCGGATAAAACGATACTCTTTTAACTATCAACGGAATATACTATTCAGCCAACTTCCCCAACCTCCTTTTTCTTCCAATGGCTCACTATGTTCACATAACAAAAGCCCCAACGCCACCAAACAGGACGGAGCTTCCAGTATATCCTCATTGGTTGTCTTAATTCCCGCCGCCTTCGCCCGTATCACTTTTTGCCCCGACAATCTGCCGAGCAAAAGTTCAGTCTCCGCCAAACGACTTCCTCCTCCTGTCAATACAATCTCTTTTTTCGGATCATTGAAACGCCATTGTTGAATCTGATAAACAGCACCTTCCAGCAACTCTTCCATACGACACTGGATTACTTTAGCCAAATCACGTTTCTCAATGCGTTTTTTTACATCCGGGATATCGATTTTCTCATTCTTACATACTGCACGTATAGCCACCCCGTATTGATGTTTCATCTTTTTGGCTAGCTGAATATCTTCCAGAGAAAAAGCCCGTACAATATCGTGATCGATGGTTTGGGCCCCCAGCGGCAAACTAATCTCATATCTCAATCCACCGTCCCTGAACAGTACAACTTCCGTATGAGTAGCCCCCATATCGATCAAGGCAAACGGTTCACTTCTATCGTAAACATCCAAAGCTTCCATATAAGCCCTTACCGGCGGGAAAAACTCAACATTCTCTACCCCGCACGCCTCCATCAACTCACGAATCTCTGTCAAATAGGCAGCATCCGAAAGATACACCCGAAAACGGACATCCAGACTTTTGGCCGTCATTCCGACCGGGTCCGTTACATAGTTTCCACGATCAACGGCATACGTGACAGGTATAATATCCACCAATTCATCCCCTTTCGACAATACCAACTCCGTACATCTGTTTTCAGCCTGAGCAATATCGCTTTCCCTCACTTTTTTCCGGATCGGTACATTTACCTTATGCTCACTGATCCGCAACGCCTTTCCGGATAACGCCACATTCAGGCAATCTATCGGCTTGTCTTTTGCCAACTCCCGGATCAGATATTGAATATAAGACTTTACTTTCGATTTATCTGTAATTATACCGTCCTGAACTCCCTGCAAAGCGATCATCTTGATGCCAGCCAAACGGCATTCGCCATTCTCCTCGGCAGCCACTGCCATTACCATTTTCTCAGAACCGATATCCAATGATGCAATCAAACCCATACTGTCTGAATTTTTATACTATTACTTTCTGACACAAACAACCTGATTGTCGAACTTCAGATTGATTTCCTTATATACATTCCACCCTTTACGTACAATCCCATCTTTCAGAAAAAGACGAAGTTTCTCCATCTTCTCCTCCGCATTCCCCACCTCCCCGAGAATAATCCGGAAATTTCCGACCTTAGGAATCAAGATTATTTCTTCACCCCGGTCGACAACGATCTGTTCGATCAATGCATCCCAGAAATCATCCTCCCTCAACATCATGACAAAAGGATACAACTTCTCACAAGCAAATTTTTTTGATATTTCTCCGGTAGCAACTACTACCCGAGAAGTATACTTACGAGATAACGGCATATACTTTCCGTCCTCATCAACATAAAACCCTTCTCCTGTCAATACTCTAAGAACAGGCTTACGTTGTGTGATATCTACATGGAAATAACCGTCTAAACTGTAGTAAACCTGAGCCGATTTTATAATCGAATTTTTGACAAGCAATCGTTCAACACTGTCTTTATCTATACGGGTAACAGGCATATCCAATACATTTCCATACCCTCGTCTCACCATATTGACAACATCCATATCATCTATGAATGTATTAAGTACAGCATCTTTTACCGAAACGTGGATCCCTTTACATTTTACGTCATCCATTTTCGACGTCGCAAAGGTAAGCACAATTATCAGGTATACAAACAATCCAAGGAATAATATGTAAACTCCTATTTTCTGCATTCAAAAATCCTTTTGGATCAGCTATTCATTGTTATTTATTAAACATATCTGTAAATACAGGCACAAAACGATCGATATCCCCTGCCCCAACCGTCATAAATATGCCTTCACCTACGTTTTGTTCCACAAATTTAGGAAATTCTCCCTTAGCCACGATGTGTGCCGGTACGTTAAGTTTATCTAAAATCACAGCCGAAGTTACGCCCGGAATAGGCATCTCCCTGGCCGGATAAATATCCAGCAGGATAACCTCGTCGGCAATGTCCAGACTTTTAGCAAAACCAGCCTGTAAATCATTTGTACGGGAATACAGATGCGGCTGAAAAGCCACAGTCAGTCTTTTCTCCGGCCACATTTCCCGCACAGCTCTCAATACGGCTTCTATTTCCTGCGGGTGATGAGCATAGTCATCGATATACATAACCTTCCCCTCGGAATGAATATTGAAACGTCTCATCACGCCTTTAAAACGGGGCAAAGCCTCCCGGATTTCTTCCGGTCTCACCCCCGCTTCCAGCGCTATGGTAATCGCTAAAGTCGCATTCTCCACATTCATCCGGCCGGGTACGCCCAACCGTAAATCTTTTATCTCTGCCTTTTGCCCGTGATAGTCGAAAACATATTGTACTCCCTCTACCCTTAAATTATCGGAATAATTATCCGTTACCTCTCCCACCGCATAATAACCCGAAACCTTTGACTTTTCCAGTGAAAGTCCCTTTTTAATAAAAACTTTTCCTTCCGGAACCGTACGGGCAGCAAAGGCTTCAAAGGCGTCGATCAGATTGGCTTTGTTTCCGTATATATCCAGGTGATCCTCATCCATCGCTGTAATGGCTGCAACATAGGGGGTCAATTGCAAAAAAGAACGGTCGAACTCATCCGCTTCTACGACAATATATTCCGATTTTTCATCAGTCAACAGATTGGTACTGAAATTTCTGGAAATCCCTCCTAAAAATGCATTACACCCAACATGAGAAGCATCCAATAAAAAAGCCAACAACGTTGTCGTTGTCGTTTTCCCATGTGTACCTCCCACACAAAGCGCTTTCCCGGTACGAGACAACAATCCCAGCACCTCAGAACGTTTGTGTAAAACAAAACCCGCTTCTTTAAACCAGCACAACTGACGGGAATCTGCCGGAACCGCCGGTGTATATACGACTAAAGTATCGGCTTTATCACGGTATTCCGAAGCTATCTCTTCTTCCTCATCCCTGTAATTCACTGCAATGCCTTCCAGACTCAACCGTTCGGTCAAAGCCGAAGGTGTACGGTCATACCCCCCTACCCGGTATCCTTTTTGCCGGAAATAACGAGCCAAAGCACTCATTCCGATCCCGCCGATTCCTACAAAATAAATATTCTTTATATTCCTGAATACAATCTCCATATCCTCCTTTATTTAAGTCCGCCGACTTAATTTATTTATTTCCGATCAGATTTAATATCTCCCGGGCAATCTTTGTATCCGAATCCGGCATAGCCAAACCCGCAATATTCTCCGACAACAGTTTCAATTGCTCCGGATGGTCCAGCAATTCCGACAAAGCCGGTATCAACTTATCGGCAGCTTCGCTATCTTTCAGCATAACCGCAGCCTGTTTATTTACCAACGCCAATGCATTTTTCGTCTGATGATCTTCTGCTACATTCGGAGAAGGAATCAGTATTGTAGCTTTTGCCAATAAACACAATTCGGAAATCGTTCCCGCTCCGGCCCTAGCCACCACAACGTCAGCACAAGCATAGGCCAAATCCATCCGTTTCAGAAAAGCAGTCAGCTTTACATTCTCCGGCAAAAAATCTGCCAATTCCGCTTTCAATTTTTCATAATAATAGCTACCACACTGCCACAACACCTGTACATCCTTCCAGCCAGCAATAACTTCCAGGTTTTTTCGCACAGCCTGATTCATCATACCGGCACCCAGACTCCCCCCGGTCACCAACACCGTTCTTTTTTGAGGCACCAATCCATAGTATTCAATCCCTTCTTCTCTCAACTTTCCGGCTTCCAACAAATCTTTCCGGACCGGATTACCGGTAAACACAATCTTTTCCGGACTAAAAAAACGTTCCATACCTTCATAGGCCACACATATCTTCACGGCCTTTTTCGCCAACAAACGATTGGTTACTCCGGCATACGAATTTTGCTCCTGCAACACCAATGGAATTCCAGCCTTAACCGCCGTTCTTCCAATCGGACCGCTGGCATATCCTCCGACCCCTACCACAACATCAGGACGGAAACGCCTGATGATTTTTTTCGCTTTACGTAAACTTTTCCACAAATTAACCAACACCTTTACATTCCGGAGTGTCAATTTCCGCTGTAATCCCCGCACAGGCAATCCCTCTATCGGAAATCCGGCTTCCGGAACTTTCTCCATTTCCATTTTTCCTTCTGCTCCTACAAACAAAATCTCCACCTCCTTATCTAAACGTTTCAAAGCATTCGCTATCGACAATGCCGGGAAAATATGTCCTCCGGTTCCCCCTCCGCTTACAATAATTCGTTTCATATACAATATGTTTAAAAATCGTTTATCGACAACTCCTATTCTTCAACCTCTTCCTCAATCCTATTCTCTTCTTGCGTCATGTCCTCATCCTCCTCTATTCCTTCTTCCTCTGCCGGTTCTTCTATCATTTCTCCATGTTCCGGAAAGGTATGGCTGACACTCAAAATCATACCAAAAGCCGCACTGGTAAATAAAAGGGAAGTTCCTCCCATACTAACCAACGGCAAAGGCTGCCCCGTTACCGGAAATAAACCGACACAAACCCCCATATTGACAAAAGCCTGCAAAACAATCATCAAACCCAGACCGGTAACCAGCAATGCCGGGAATGTCCGGGTACATCGCCTCACAATAACCCCGATACGGTATAAAATAATCAGGAACAGCAGTAAAATAACGCCACCGCCAACCAAGCCGTATTCTTCAATAAT
Organism: Culturomica massiliensis; assembly: GCF_900091655.1. NCBI lineage: Bacteria > Pseudomonadati > Bacteroidota > Bacteroidia > Bacteroidales > Odoribacteraceae > Culturomica > Culturomica massiliensis. The sequence goes on along the minus strand of NZ_LT594619.1, from coordinate 63,833 downwards.
AATCGCAAAAATAAAATCAGAATAAGGATGCGGTAAAAAATTCCGCTGAACACTATTCCCGGGGCCGACTCCCAGCATTCCTCCTCTGGCTACCGCAATTTTAGACTGCTGGGCCTGAAATGACTCCTCGCCTCCGGAAAAAAAGGCAGTAACCCTCGATTTGATCGTCGGGAAACGCCACACTTCCCCCAACTTAGGAGTAAAAGCAAGCGCAACGACCAGAGACACCATGACAAACAATCCACCCAATATAACAGCCATTCGCTTCAATCTGATACGTCCGACAAACAACATAATCAAACATACCAACCCCAACAATAACGAGGTCGAGAAATTGTCCATAAAAATCAGAAATATCAAAGGCCCGACAAAAATCAGGATATTTTTTAAAGCTTCATCCCTGCATTCGTCATCATCCTGATAAAAAGAAAGTACCCGCGCCGTATATATAATAGCTGCCAATTTTGCCAGCTCCGAAGGCTGAAAGGTCAATCCGATAAAAGGTATTCTGATCCAACGATCCGTATCGTTAACTGTCATTGAGGAAAATTTCGCGACAATCAGCAACACAAAAGCCCCCAACACAAATACTTTGGCAAACAGCAAAAAATATTTATACGGCACAGATTGCAACCAGTAAATCAACAACAGGCAAACCGAAATAATCCCGACCTGCTTCGCCAGAAAAAAGACCGGATTCCCTTTCGCCAAACGTCCGGTGGATGAATACACCACCATTATCGAAGCAATCATCAAACCGATAATCACATACCAAAGGATCTTGTCCCCTTTAATCCATTCTTTATTCCGCAGATCAAGCTTCATTTCCGGTAATTTATTTTGCCAGTTGTCTTACCTTTTCCTTAAACAGATCTCCCCGGTCCTCATAGTTCCTGAATAAATCGAAACTGGCACAACAGGGGGATAAAAGCACCGTATCTCCGGATACGGCATAGTTACGGGCAGCCGCCAATGTCTCTTCCAGGCTATGAGTATCGACTACCGGACAAATGGCGGAAAAATTATCAATCAATTTCCGGTTGTCCGCTCCCATACAAATCAAAACCTTAACTTTCGCTTTCACGAGATCAAACAGTACGCTGTAATCATTCCCTTTATCCGTACCTCCGGCTATCCATACAACCGGCGTCGTCATACTATCCAGGGCATACCAGGCCGAATCTACATTCGTCGCCTTCGAATCATTGATATATGTCACTCCGTCGATTACGGCAACAGTCTCCAACCGGTGTTCTACCTGCGGAAAACTCCGCAAGCCTTCCGCAATCGCTTCAAAACCGATTCCCATCTGCATACATGCCAGAATTGCGGCCATAGCATTATAAACGTTATGCCTTCCCTTTATACTGATTTCATTTTTATTTATACGGAATTCACGGGCATTTAATCGTACCACAACCATATCTCCTTCCATTCCGGCATAATTCTCTCCTTCTCCGGGTCTGTTTTCCGTGTAAGTAAAAGCAGCCACCTGAGGTTGTAAACACGCCTCTTCTACCCTCTCCCTCACCACTTGGCAATCCCAACCGTAAATAAACAAACCCTTATCATTCATATTTTGTAAAATACGGAATTTCGAATCAACATAATTCCCGAACTTATGATCGTAGCGATCCAGATGATCGGGAGTTATATTTGTAATCACCGCAATGTCAGCCTGAAAACGGAACATGCCGTCCAGTTGGAAACTCGAAAGCTCTACAACATACACAGGATGCGCTTTAACGGCCACCTGCGCAGCCAGACTGGCTCCGACATTACCGGCCAGCCCGACGTCCAGACCCGCTTGCTTCAATATATGATGCGTCAGTAACGTTGTTGTTGTCTTGCCGTTACTCCCGGTTATACAAATCATCCGGGCCTCCGTATGCCGGCCGGCAAACTCTATTTCAGAAATAACCTCTGTCCCCCGATTCCTCAATTCAGCAACTAAGGGGACCGTATCCGGAATACCGGGACTCTTCACAACCAGATCGGCTCCATAGATCCGTTCCGCCGTATGTTGTCCCTCCTCAAACGGAATACCGGCTTTATTCAGCTCCTCTTTATATGTTTTCTCAATAACACCTTTATCCGACAAAAACACGTCATACCCAAGCTTTTGTCCGAGCAAAGCCGCACCCGTACCGCTTTCTTTTCCACCTAAAATAACCAGTTTCATAACTTCAGCATTTTACCTTCGTCTGTCAACGACAAACCGTAATATCCTCAATAACCCGTTCCTTTTTCAATCTAAAATCTACAATTTTAAATTTAAAGCTTATCTTACCGCATTTTCAGCGTTACAATCGTTACAACAGCCAGAATAATCCCGACAATCCAAAACCGGGTAACGATCTTAGGTTCCGGAATACCTTTTTTCTGGAAATGATGATGCAAAGGCGACATCAAAAAGATACGCTTTCCTTCCCCATATCTCTTTTTGGTATATTTAAAATAAGAAACCTGCATCACGACAGACAAATTCTCCATCAGGAAAATTCCGCATAAAATCGGTATCAGCAACTCCTTATGCAACATAATGGCAAAAACGGCGATAATACCACCCAGCGACAAACTACCGGTATCTCCCATAAACACCTGAGCCGGATACGAATTGTACCACAAGAAACCGATGGTCGCGCCGATAAATGCCGCCCCATATACCACCAATTCGCCCGAATGCGGAATATACATGATATTCAGATAATCGGCATACACCATATTACCGGAGACATACGCCAGAATTCCGAGTGTCGCCCCGGCAATAGCGGACGTACCCGTCGCCAACCCATCCAAACCGTCTGTCAGATTCGCACCATTCGACACGGCTGTTACAATCAGAATCGTTATCAGGATAAATACAATCCAGCCTAAGGTGTCTGCATTCTCTCCGGCAAAAGAAGTAAACCAGGCATAATCGAATTCATTATCTTTAAAAAAAGGAATAGTCGTCTTTGTCGATTTAATATCCCGGGTCAGCACCTTTGCCCCATTCTCTTCTCCGAATCCTTCATCGACAGTACTCGTAATTACCCCGATATCGGAAATCGTCGCCCTTTCCCGGATAACGACATCTTCACTTACATAAAGACTGATCCCTACAATCAGTCCCAATCCGACCTGACCGATAACTTTAAAACGTCCCTTTAACCCTTCCTTATGCTTACGGAATACTTTGATATAATCGTCCGCAAAACCAATCGCACCCAACCATATCGTCGAAATAATCATCAACTGCACATAAATATTATCCAGACGGGCAAATAATAAAACTGGTACCAATATCGACAACAGAATAATGATTCCTCCCATTGTCGGAGTACCTTTCTTCTGCATTTGTCCTTCCAATCCCAAATCCCGGATTTCCTCACCGATTTGCTGCCGTTGCAAAATACGGATGACTTTCTTTCCTATAATCGTCGCTATCGCTAATGATAATATGATAGCACAGGCCGAACGAAACGTAATGTAATGGAACATTCCCGCTCCCGGGAAATCCAAACTATCCAGATACTTGAAAAGATAATACAACATAAAACTGAAAATTGAATAATTGGGAACGAACACCAAATCAAAGCCCCTTCCCCATTTAATATTACATATTAAAAATCTCTTTTACCACTTCCTTATCGTCAAAATGGTGCTTCACTCCTTTTATTTCCTGATAATTCTCATGTCCTTTTCCCGCAATCAGTACAATATCACCCTTCGCTGCCATCATCAGGGCCGTCCGGATTGCCTCTTTCCGGTCAGTAATCGACAACACGTTCTTTCTGTATTCATCCTTTACCCCGGCCTGCATATCGGCAATGATCGCACCAGGCTCCTCACTCCGGGGATTGTCAGAAGTAAGTATGATCCGGTCACTGTACCGGCAGGCCGCATCCGCCATTTCCGGTCTTTTGGTCTTATCCCGGTCACCGCCGGCACCGACAACCGTAATTACCTTATTGTTCTTTCCCTTCAACCCCTGTATCGTCGTCAATACATTTTCCAATGCATCGGGCGTATGAGCATAGTCGACAACAGCGACAATTCCTTCCGGAGACATCAACGTTTCAAAACGTCCCGACACCGGAACCAGCAAACTCATACAGCGCAATACCTCCTCTTTTTCCAACCCCATCAGACAAGCCGAAGCATATACCGCCAACAAATTATAGGCATTGAAATCTCCTGTAAACTTCGTCCATACCTCACAACCGTCCAGCGCCAAAAGAGTCCCGTCCAGATGTTTCTCCACAGGCTTACAATTAAAATCCGCCAATGTCCGGCAAGAATACGTATATTTCCGGGCCACCGTATTCTGCAACATGACCATACCGTTCTTATCGTCCAGATTCGTCAGTGCAAAAGCCTCTTTTTTCAAACCGTCAAAAAACGCCTTTTTCGCTTCGATATAAGCCCTGAATGTCTTATGATAATCCAAATGATCATGCGTAATATTTGAAAATACCGCCCCATCGAAATCCAAACCGGCAATACGTTTCTGATGAACCGCATGAGAACTGACTTCCATAAAGCAATATTCACAGCCGGCATCAACCATCCGCCGCATAAAACTATTGATCTCCAATGCATCCGGAGTCGTATGAGTGGACGGACATCTTTCTTCGTCGATATAATTACAAACCGTCGATAACAAACCAGCCTTTTTCCCCATCAATCGTACCAATTCATACAGTAAAGTCGCCGTCGTCGTTTTCCCGTTCGTACCCGTTACCCCCACCAGTATCATTTGTCGCGAAGGCTCTCCGTAATAACAGGAAGCAATTTTTCCCAAAGCTGCCGAAGAATCCCCGACAACAATATAACATACCCGGGCGTCCAATTCTTCCGGCAACTCTTCACAAACGACAGCCACAGCTCCGGCTTTTATTGCCTTCCCGATATAAACATGTCCATCTGCACTCACTCCCCTCTGGGCCACAAACAAATCTCCATGACCTACTTTTCTGGAATCGAAATGTACCGATCCGACAGCCATCTCCGTCGTTCCCCGGACTTCTTTACAATCGACTCCTGCAATTAAATCTTTTAACTTCATGATACCATTTTTATATATACGGCTTTACCGTACCGTCTTTTATCGCAATACAATCTGTATCCAACTCCCCTCCCGCACTTCCGTACCCGGATTAATCGACTGGCTTTGTACCATTCCGGCACCGCTTACCCCAACTTTTAAACCGGCATTCTCCAACACAAACAAAGCATCCCTCAATCCCATACCTTTTACATTCGGCACCTGAGAGTTAGTGATCCGCCGGGGTTTCAACACCACATGCTCACTTTCTGCACTGGCTGTCAACACCCAATCGTTTTCCTCCACCTCATCCACCCCTTCCAACTCATAATCCAATTCACCGAAAATCTCCAAAAAATCCCTTTTAAATCCGTTTTTACATACCGGCAAACCTTTTACCGGCTCCGTCTTCACTTCCCCATATTGCATATAGGCAATCGAATATACCTTATCTGCAATCTCCCGGAAAACCGGACTAGCCACCTGATTCGCATAAAATCCTTTCGAAAGAGAAGGATTATTCACTACAACGACACAAGAATACAAAGGCTCGTCAGCAGGAAAAAAACCGACAAAACTGGCCCTGTATTTCCGTATGCCATACCCCTCTGTTCCCGTTGCAATTCGGGCCGTACCCGTTTTTCCTGCAATCCTGTATTTATCCGTACGGATATTTCGTCCGGTCCCATTCTCAACCACCCCTTCCAACATTTCCCGAATCTTCCTCAATGTGCTCCGGCTGCATATCCGTCCTCCCACTTCTTCCGGATCTATCCGCTCAATCACCTCCCCCCGGTTGCGTATCTCTTTCACAAAACGAGGCCGCATACGCTGTCCGTCATTGGCTATCGCATTGTAAAAAGCCAGCATCTGTAAAGGCGTTATCTTCAATTCATATCCGATACTCATCCAGGGAAGCGTAAGTCCGCTCCAATCTTTATCTCCCGGATGCTTGATGTAAGGCTCGCCTTCCCCCTTGATCCGAACGCCCAGCTTTTTATCCAGTCCCATTCCGCATAATCGGTTCACAAAACGTTCCGGTTTATCTTTGTAATGATCGAATACCAACCGGGCAATACCGTTAGACGAAATTTCAAAAATATGCTGCACAGAAATTTTGCCCGGCTTTTTATTGTCTGAATCCGTCAGGTAATTTTTATAAAACTGATACCGTCCGGTCCCCCCCAAATCTACCGTATCCTGGGGTTCCACATAGCCATCCTCCAGCAAAGCAATCATTGTCGCTGCTTTGATCACCGATCCCGGTTCCCCTGCATCCCCGACCGCATAATTCATATCTTCCCGGTAACTTCCACTCGCTGTCCGCGTTAAATTTGCTATCGCTTTTACATCCCCGGTTCTCACTTCCATCAAAATAGCTGTACCGTTAACCGCCTCAAATTTTTCCAATTGTCTCAGTAAAGCATTCTGAACAATATCCTGATAATCGACATCAATTGTCGTAATCACATCATTCCCGTCCACAGGTTCTTCCACCGTCACCGGCACCCAAGTCCCGGACATCATCTGTTTGATACTCCGGCCGGGTTCCCCCTTCAATTCGTTCTCAAAAGCCCCTTCCAATCCGACACGTCCCTCAAAACTACCGTCCTCCGACTCGTTCAGATAACCGATCGTACGCGTAGCCAGATTAACATGAGGTTGCAAGCGCACACTGCTCATCACCTCAATTAAACCTCCCCGGTTTTTCCCCAGCCGGAAAATCGGAAACTGACGTATTTCCTTTAATTCTGTAAAAGAAACTTTACGACGATTGATCAGAAAATAACGTTTTTTCTGACTTTTGGCTATACCTAATTTTTTCCGGTAAAACGCCGGAGACTCATCTTTAAAAAAACGGGAAAGACACAAAGCCAGACTATCAACTTTCTGTTGAAACACCCCGCTTTCGACAACAGAACCATCAAAACGAAGCTCATAATAAGGCACCGAGCTGGCTAACTTCCGTCCGTCGCTCGCGCAGATATCGCCCCGGTTCGGTGCCACCTCAAAGTCTTTTACCCGAACGGCCACCGACTGCTTACGCCACTTTTCCCCTTCCCACATCTGTACCCGCAAAGCCTGAAATACCACGGCTCCGGCTATTATGATCATCAGTACATATACCAGACCGATACGCCAAACGATTTCACCTTTCATTGACATAGGCCTACCTCCTGTATAATTTTACAGGAGGCTCTTTACTCTCCTGCAAATTAAGACCTTCTTCATTGATCCGCTTTTTCACTTCCGACTGCTTACTTATAAACATCAGTTGTGCAGCAGCAGTAATCGATTCAAAGCGCAGTTCCCGGACCTCCCGTTCCATCGCTACCCTCTTCTTATACAACTTCTCGGCACTGTATCCGTTTGCAATATAAAATATACCCAAAAACGTAAGGAAAAGAATAAAGGCTATATTTTTCCGTATCACTTTATCTGCCAATATACGCCCGTCCAGCAACTCTTTCACTGAGCTGCCCACCGTCTCCTTCAATTCATCTTTCGGAGCAATAAAATCCCTATTTTTACTGAAAAGTCCCATATTACCTCTGCCATCACTAATCCTTCAATTTGTCATCCGATTTAACCGCGATCCGTAATTTAGCGCTCCTTGCCCTCGGATTCGCAGTAATCTCATCCTCCGAAGGCACAATCACTTTCCGGTTCACCAGTTCAAATCCCTTCGTTTCGTGCCCGTATATCATATCTTTTTCGACTTTCCCCTCAATATTTCCCGTCTTAAAAAAATTCTTCACCAACCGGTCTTCCAAGGAATGATAGGTAATCACCACCAGACGTCCGCCCGGCCGCAACACCTCTCCGGCAGCTCCGAGCATTTCTTTCAAAGCATCTAATTCTCCGTTCACTTCGATACGTAAAGCCTGATACACCTTTGCCAGGTATTTTTTCTCCTTCATTTTAGGAATACAGGAAAAAATAGCCTGATAAAAATCCTCAGAAGTCACGATTGCTTTCTCCTGCCGGGCCTTCACAATCGCCCCGACCAACCGGCCGGCATTTTCCACCTCACCGTAATTCCGGAAAATATTCACCAAAACATCATCCGTATAGGTATTCAAGACATCCGAAGCTTTCAGCTTGCTCCGACGATTCATCCGCATATCCAGCTCCGCCTCATAACGAAAAGAAAAACCCCGATCCGCTTCGTCAAACTCATGAGAAGAAACGCCCAAATCCGCCAAAATACCGTCCACCTTTCCGAATCCGTAATAACGCACAAAATTCCGCAGATAACGGAAATTGTGATTGACAAAAATAAAGCGTTCGTCTTCAGGCACATTCACCAAAGCATCCTCATCCTGATCGAAACCCAACAAATGTCCTTGTTGTAAACGGTTCAATATCTCCCTGGAATGCCCCCCTCCTCCGAATGTCAAATCCAGATATACACCCCCCGGACGGATATCCAATCCGTCGACAGACTCCTTCAACAACACCGGTACATGATATTCAGACATAACTCTCTTTTTTCAAATTCCAAAAACCTGTTGTGTCAATCCGGCAAACTCTTCCGGATCTATTGCAGATTGCCGGTAAGCCTGTTCGCTCCAGATTTCAATTTTCGCATCCTGTCCGGCCAGCACAAGCTCCCTATCCACCCCGATCTCCTCCAGCAAACGTTTCGGCAACAAAATCCGGCCGTTTCCGTCCATCTCAACCTCCAAAGTCCCCCGGTACCATCCCCGTAAAAAAGCAGCGTGATTCCGGTCAAACGGATTCAATTTTCCCCTTACACCTGCCATCAAAGCCTCCCACTCCGAATAAGGATACATATCGACACAAGTTTCGAATATATTCTTACGTAAGACAAAAACCGACTGTTGCGATACCTGCATAACCTTCCGAAAAGAAGCCGGTACCACAACCCGTCCCTTGCCATCAGCCTTACATGAATAATCTCCGATAAACGATAACATGCCAACTCAGATTTTAATTGTAGATTTCAAATTTTAAACCAGACAAACCCGATAACGAATTTATTCCATCGATTTAAACATATCATCTAAAACTCACGATTCAATTGCATTCTTTACTATCTGATCCAATGCACATTGAATACAAATACCAAATTTTAAAAGGCAATTCTTTCAAAAGGTAAAAGTAAAAAAAAAATCCCACTTTAAACCACTTTCACCCACTTTTTGTAAAAAATATTCAATATATATCAAAATTCCAGTATTCACAGGTATTTGCGAAAAGTGCAACCGGTATCACCGCGTCGAAAAATCCCAGTATCTCATTCTAAACTTTACAAATCGATCCGTAAACAGGTTATTTTAGAACCGTCAAAGATCATTCTTCCGGGTCTGGAATTTTCATATTTTCATAATTCTGCAAAAATGGGAACGAATGATCTTATTTTATCTTTAAATTTGGTATTTTTGCGGTATGATAAATAAAGATGATCTCAAAAAATATTACGCAAGAACCCGGCAACTGATCCTGAATCCCAAACGGGAATGGAGCCTTATCGACAATGAACACGATTCGCCGCTCCAATTGTTTTCCAATTACCTGATTCCACTGGCTATCATGGCCTCTATCGTTGTTTTATTACTCGGTTTTTTGCATTACAACGGATTACATACATTGCTGTATACACTGATCAACTTTATATCAATAACACTGGGAACTTATCTGACTTTTATCATCACGCGGGAATACCTGACCGGTAAGCTCCCGGATGCCGAAGGCACAGCTTTGCATTTGTCCGTTTACAGTGCGGCAGTTTTTACCTTGTTCCACTGTCTTGCTGTTGCATTAGTCAGCGGTTTCTGGAGTCAATTATTAGGGTTGATCAGCCTGATATTTTTACGCACCCTACACGCCGGTATTTCGGGGATTACCAAACTGGAAACCGGCCAAAAAACCAGTATGCTGATTATCATGGCCTTGTCTATCATATGTATTCCGGTCATTTGTAAGAGATTGTTAATGATTTTATTTCACATACCCGTTTTTAACTTGTAAGCCCATATCATGAGTAACGATATCAACATTCGCAACAAACGTGCTTCTTTCGATTACGAGTTTATTGAAGAATACAATGCCGGAATGATTCTGACCGGCACAGAAATAAAATCCATACGTGCCGGAAAAGCCAGCCTTGTCGATTCCTATTGTTATTTCGACCGGGGTGAACTTTGGGTAAAAGGCATTCACATTGCGGAATACCGTTTAGGTACTTACTACAATCACGATGAAAAACGGGAACGGAAACTTCTGCTCACCCGGAAAGAACTCCGTAAACTGGAACGTAAAATCAAGGAAAGCGGTCTTACGATCATTCCGGTCAAACTGTTCCTGACAGACAAAGGCTGGGCAAAATTACGCATCGCCCTGGCACGCGGTAAAAAAGAATACGACAAACGGGAATCGCTCAAGCTCAAAGATGCCAAGCGGGATATGGACCGTGTACGCAAATTCTGATCATTTATCCGGGTGATTTTAATTCCCTCTTTTTCTTTTCATTTTTTAGTTTTCTTACTACCTTCGCATTCGTTTGAAAACGCTAGGAATTTAATCAAAATATCAGTATCATGTATCAAGGAATAAAAACAGTATCATTCGAAGAAGCTGTAAAAGTGGTGAAATCCGGCGACCGGATTCATATCCACAGCGTCGCCTGTGCACCGCAGGGATTAATTCAGGCTCTTTGTGCCCGGGGACGTGCCGGAGAACTGAAAGACATAAAATTACAACACCTCCACACGGAAGGATGTGCTCCCTATGCAGAACAGGAATTTGAAGGCGTATTTTTCCTGGAATCGTTTTTCGTAGGTCATAACGTACGCAAAGCGACACAGGAAGGTTGGGCCGACTACATTCCGGTTCATCTGAGCGAAACTCAAAAATTGATCCGCATGGGGATTACCCCCGTAGATGTTGCCATGATCCAGGTTTGTCCTCCGGACAAGCACGGCTACGTATCTATGGGTACTTCCGTAGATGCAACCCTGGCTGCCGTACAAACGGCTAAAACGGTTATTGCCGTCATCAACCCGAACGTTCCGCGTGCCTGGGGAGATGCTATCATAAAATTATCGGATATCGACATTTTCTGTGAAGACGACACCCCGCTGATCGAAGCCAAACCGGCTCAACCCTCCGAACAAGACATCAAAATCGGTAAAAACTGTGCCGGTTTGATCGAAGACGGTGCCTGTCTGCAAATGGGTATCGGAGCCATTCCGAACGCCGTATTATCCCAATTGGGTAACCACAAAAATCTGGGAATCCACACCGAAATGTTCGCTGACGGAGTTCTTCCGCTTTACTACAAAGGCGTTATCAACAACCTGAATAAAAAATACGACAAAGGGAAGATTGTTTCTACCTTTCTGATGGGTTCCAAAGAAGTATACGATTTTATCGATGACAATCCGGCCGTGGCCATGATGGATGTCGGTTACACCAACGATCCCTGTATCATTGCCCAACAGCCGAAACTGACAGCTATCAATTCGGCACTGTCCATCGATCTTACCGGTCAGGTAAATGCAGACTCTCTGGGTTGCAAGTTTTACAGCGGTTGCGGCGGGCAATTGGATTTCATCCGCGGAGCGGCTGCCAGTGAAGGAGGCAAACCGATCATCGCCATGCCGGCTGTAACGGCCAAAGGTGTCAGCAAAATCAGCCCGACTTTACTGAACGGAGCAGGTGTTGTAACCACCCGTTTTGATGTTCATTATGTCGTTACGGAATTCGGTGTTGCAGACCTCTACGGTAAAACCTTACAGGAACGTGCAAAAGCATTGATTGCTATTGCAGCTCCCCAACATCAGGAAGAATTGGACAAAGCTGCATTCGAACGTTTCGGCAGCCATTTCCATTTTGTAAAAAAATAAATCCGGCAAAAAGAGGAGCTTTTTCAGTTCCTCTTTTTCTTTCCTTCCCTCTCCGATTATCCTTCCCTTTGACTTTCGACATTTTAATCGTACCTTCGCCCATCGTTAAAGAAAACCGTTTTATTTTTACAGCCTTATGATGGATTGGAATACACTTTTATCTGCACATCGCTACCACCCGGGAAGTCCCGCTTCTTTGTTTCACTCTCACGACCGTTCACAGTTCCAACGCGATTACGACCGGTTGATTTTTTCTTCCCCTTTCCGGCGTTTGCAGAATAAAACACAGGTATTTCCTTTGCCCGGAAATATTTTTGTCCACAACCGCCTTACACATAGTCTGGAAGTGGCCAGCGTAGGACGGTCACTGGGCAATAAAATCGCCCAATTCATCAAACAACAAAATGTGCCAATAGACAATCCAGAACTACTGGAAGAAATCGGTACGATTGTCAGTAGCGCTTGTCTGGCGCACGACTTAGGCAATCCTCCTTTCGGACATTCGGGCGAAGAAGCTATTTCCTATTTTTTCAGCGAAGGAGAAGGCATGTATTTTAAAAAGCTATTATCGGATGAAGAGTGGGCCGATCTCAGTCATTTCGAAGGCAATGCCAATGCTTTCCGCCTGTTGACACACAGTTTCAACGGAAGACGTCCGGGAGGATATACCATGACTTATACAACCCTGGCTTCCATCGTCAAATATCCTTTCGAATCCAAAGCCTCCGCCAAAGGCTATAAATACGGTTTTTTCCAAAGTGAGAAAGAAATCTTTCAGCAGGTGGCCGAAGAATTGGGCATTCGCCGGATAAGTGAAAATCCGCTGCAATATGTCCGTCACCCTCTTGTATTTCTGGTAGAGGCTGCCGACGACATTTGCTACCAAATCATGGATATCGAAGACTCACATAAAATGCGGATACTCTCTTACGATGAAACGACAAATATCCTGGAAAATTTTTATGACAAAAACGAAGACAAAGAAGACCTGAAAATCATTGCCCGGACTTTTAAAGTGGTAACTGACAAAAACGAACGCATCGCCTTCCTCCGTGCCGGCATTATCAACAAGCTGATCAACGCCTGTGCCGATATCTTCTGCCAAAACTACGAAACCATTATGATGGGGGAATTCAAGAGCAGTTTAATCAAAAACCTGACGGGCACCAACAAAATGGCTTATGACAAGTGTACAGAACTGGCTTACAGTCGGATATACCACACCAATATCGTCACACAGATTCAAATAGCCGGTTTCAAAATCCTCGGAACGATCCTGAAAGAATATACGGATGCCGTTCTCAAACCGGAAACCTATTACGCCCGCAACATCTTATCCGTTATGCCGGAACAATACCAAGTCAGTAAAGACGACTCGATGTACACCAAAATACAAACGGTTGTCGATTACGTATCCGGTATGACCGATTCTTATGCATTGAATCTTTACCGGAAAATCAAAGGAATCGAGTTACCGGAATTAAAATAAAAACAGTCAGTTTGTAAAATAACTGTAATATGAGGGAAAAAGCCGGCAAGAAAATGAGGTATCCTGTTTTAAAATAACCTATTCTGCCACAATTGCGGCAAAATAGGTTATCAACATCCCAAGCTTTAAAAGCTATAGACAAAACGTTACAATTCAGTTTGCTCGGTACGGCAAATAATCTCGTTCTGTAAATCCTCACCCAGATCATTGAAATAGTCGCTGTATCCGGCAACCCTTACAATCAAATCCTTATAGTTTTCAGGATGCTTCTGAGCATCCCGCAATGTATCAGCATTGACAACATTAAACTGAATGTGATGTCCGTCCATACGGAAATACGCACGGATCAAATGTACCAGATTTGTAGCCCCTTGTTCCGTTGCCAGTAAGGAAGGTGTAAATTTCTGATTCAACAACGTCCCCCCCGTCTTGATATGATCGATTTTAGCGGCGGATTTAATCACAGCCGTCGGTCCTTTGGTATCGGCTCCCTGTACCGGAGAGATTCCTTCTGACAAGGGTTTGCCGGCATTACGCCCGTCCGGTGTAGCCCCCGTCACACTTCCGAAATAAACGTGGCAGGTTGTCGGTAACATATTTACTCGATAATTAGCCCCCCTCGGAGACTTATGCCCGTTTAACACATCGTAGTATAAATCGAAAACTTCTACTTCCTGTTTATCGGCATAATCATCATCATTTCCATACTTCGGGGTTTTGTATACAAATTGATACTGCAACTCTTCATATCCCTTAAAATCTGCAGCAAGAGCCGCAGCCATCTGTTCCACACCGACGTCCTTCTTATCATAAACATGATACCGCAAAGAAGTCAGCATATCCGTAATGCTTCCCAGACCAACGCCCTGAACATAACTGGAATTATAACGGGCACCGCCGCACATATAATCCTTACCGTTCTTAATACAATCTTCAATCAGGACAGACAAGAAAGGCACCGGCATATGGCGCATAAAAATCCGTTCGATAATATTATTCCCGATCAGTTTAATACGCATAAAATGTGTCACCTGAGCCCGGAAAGCAGCGAACAACTCTTCATAAGTCGTATAATCAACCAAACAACCGGTTTTCAAACCGAGTTGCTTGCCCGTACGTTTATCAAATCCGTTATTCAATGTCAATTCCAATATTTTCGGCAGGTTAAAATATCCGGTAAGGATGTAAGCCTCTGTTCCGAAAGCTCCGGTTTCCACACAACCGGAACAGCCGCCGTTACGGGCATCTACAACATCTTTTCCAGCCCGGAGCATTTCCTGTACCAACGCATCCGTATTGAAAACCGAAGGCTGACCGAATCCGGTTTTAATAATCTCAACAGCGGCCCGGATAAACTGATCGGGATTCTTCTTGCTGACCTGAATCATCGAACTAGGCTGCAAAATACGCATCTCCCGGATAACATCCAGCAAAATATAAGACATTTCATTTACACCGTCACTACCGTCTTCCTTTACTCCTCCGACATTGATCAGCGAAAAATCGGTATATGTGTTACTTTCCTCTGCGGTAACCCCCACTTTAGGAGGAGAAGGATGGTTATTAAACTTTACCCAGAACGACTCCAACACTTCGTATATATCTTCCTTCGTCGCAGATCCTTCCCGTATCTGTTTTTCATACAACGGATAAAGACTCTGATCCAGACGTCCCGGATTAAAAGAATCCCAAGGATTCAACTCTGTAACGACCCCCAGATGGATAAACCAATAATGTTGGAGAGCTTCCTGCACAGTACGCGGAGCATGTGCCGGCACCCAGCGACAAACCTCTGCCATCTGTTTTAACTCAGACTTACGCTTTGGATCGGCTTCTGCCGCTGCCAACTCTTCCAGCTTATCGGCATGCCGGCCTGCATACATAATCATGGCATCACAAACAATTTCCATGGCTCGCAATTCGTCGTGCTTATCCACACCTTCCGGATCGTCCAGCATATCCAATTCAGCCATTGCTTCCTCAATTTCCCGTTTCAGATCAAGCAAACCCGTACGGAACATTTTCTTACCCAATACGGTATGTCCCGGCGCCCGCTGTTCCTGAAATTCGGTAAAGATACCGGCAGCGTATGCCTCCTTCCATTCTTCCGGTAAACTTTTGAAAATTCTGTCCCGGTTGGATTTACCCGTCCAATAAGGAATAATCACATCCCGATAAGCCTTACGGGTCTCCTCGTCCGATTTAAAAGACACTTTTGCCCGGTCATTCAATATCTCAAGGTCTTTTATCGAATGCACACATATTTCCGGATAAGTAGGAGTTGCTTTAGGCGCCGGTCCCCTTTCTCCGACAATCAATTCCCCTTCGTTAATACAGATGTATTTGTGTTCCAAAATATAACGGAACGACATTGCCCGCTGAACCGGTACCGGTTCGGCATCAGCCACACCCGATTTATAAAATTCCGTAATCAATAATGCACGTTCGGCCGAAATACGATTCACGGCATTCAGACTCTGTTCACGCAGTCTTTTAATTCTTTCACTCAGTTGCATAGTTATAAAGTTTATAGTTTTTACATTACAATATCGTATAGTTGTTTCGGCGGAAACACTCTTTTATCTCACAAAGATCCTTTTCCGTCATACTAGCCAGATCTCCCATCTCATAGGTCATCCCCAAACGACGATACTTATCGGCCCCCGTCCGGTGATAAGGCAAAAACTCCACTTCACGTAAAGCCGGCCATTGTTTCAGACAATCCAATAAAGCCTGTTGCCCGTCAGGGGTGTTGTTTACTCCGGGAATAACGGGAATCCGTATGATAACCCGATTACCGTACCCGGCTATACATCCCAAATTCTCCAGCACCTGATGAAATCCCCGACCGACAAACTCCGTAAATTTAGCCTCCTCCGCTGTCTTCATATCATACAGAAACAAATCGGTATACCGGCAGATTTCTTCCAACATTTCACAGGAAACAGCTCCGGCCGTATCTATACAAGTACTGATCTTATGAGCTTTACACAGCTTAAGTATCTCAAGTAAAAAAGGAGCCTGCAACAAAGGTTCTCCACCCGAAAAGGTCACGCCTCCACCCGATTCTTCAAAAAACACCTGGTCTTTTAATATCTCTGCCATCAATTCCTCGGTCGTAACACTGTACCCTACCGTACTCTCCTCCCGGAACTCCTTATCTCCCAGCCGGTGAACCTGTAACATAACCGTCGGTTGCAAAGACTGACTTTCCGGATTATGACACCAACGACAATGCAAATTACATCCTTTCAGAAATACAGTTGTCCGTATTCCCGGGCCATCATGAATTGCATAGCGCTTAATATCGAAAATATTTCCACGCATAACAGTAAAAAATAAATAAATTCGGATTATTATTTCCGGAAAGTATCATTCGTTTCCGGAATCACACACAGAAAAGTATAAAGTGCTAACAAATCCAGCACTCATAAAGTCCCTTATAGGAACGGTTCTGTAAAATACGATATATATCCGGTGCAATTAACATGCAGCCAAGATATGCAATCGTTTGATATAAAACAAGGTTTTAGGAAAAAATTTCTTTAAAAGAAACGAGCCGGAATTAAATTCCGGCCTTGTTCCTTATCCCAGTAATTCTTTTACTTTAGCAGAAATCGCTTTACCATCGGCCTTCCCCGACAATTGCTTCGTCGCAACTCCCATCACCTTACCCATATCTTTGGGAGAGGTTGCTCCGACAGAAGCGATGATCGCTTTTAAAGCATCCGTCAATTCCGCTTCCGACATCTGTTTCGGTAAAAACGAACTCAATACTTCAAGCTGTCCGCTTTCCTCTTCATACAAATCGGTACGCCCCTGCTGCTTATATATTTCAGCAGCATCCATACTCTGCTTTGCCAGTTTCTGAATAATTTTAATACATTCGGCATCGTCTATGCCATCTGCACCCGGACGGGTTTTGGCTTCCAATATCACTTTTTTGATATTCCGCAAAGCTTCCAGGCGAATTTTTTCTTTCGCTTTCATGGCATTTTTAATGCCTTCGTTTACTTGTTCTTCTATCGTCATAATAAATTGTATTAAGTATTTTTATTCGAATAACCGCTAATACATAGGTGCATTTTAAAACTTCCTTTCAAAAAAGCAATACCACTAAAATCCAAATACAGGATTTAGCTGCCAATTTTAAACCGGTGAAGTAAATCCATTGTCTGCTCTATTGCCTCTAAAAGGTTCAATTCATCCTACCTTCCCGCTTATATCCATCCGGTATTTCTCCCGTTCCAATTGACGAAATTAATATTTTCAAACGAATCTTTTGATGAAAGGGATTTAAAAAACATATCGACACGCTTTTTTCTTACCTTTGCGAAGCAATCTGGAATATATGACTTCGATTAAAAACAAAACCATCTGGACCATTGCTTATCCGATCATTTTCGGTAATCTGGCACAAACTTTAATTGCATTAACGGACACGGCATTTTTAGGACGCTTAAGTCCCATTGCCTTAGGCGCCTCAATGATGGCAGGAATATATTATTACGTCTATTCAACCTTGGCCTGGGGATTCAGTATCGGTATACAAATCATCGTAGCCCGCCGTCTGGGAGAGAACAAATTAAACCGT
The DNA here is from genome assembly GCF_900091655.1 of Culturomica massiliensis. Taxonomy (NCBI): domain Bacteria; kingdom Pseudomonadati; phylum Bacteroidota; class Bacteroidia; order Bacteroidales; family Odoribacteraceae; genus Culturomica; species Culturomica massiliensis. The sequence goes on along the minus strand of NZ_LT594619.1, from coordinate 45,849 downwards.
ATCGGAGTTATCTTCGAGCACGGCCTGGTATTTGTGCTGTTCTTATCCTCCGGATTGTTTCTAATCCAGCATTACTTTACCGACAGCATACTTCACAACATCATTCAATCGCCCAACATATATAATTCGGCAATGGACTACATGAATTACCGGCATTACGGTATTGTCTTCGTCTGTTTCAATTTTCTTTTCAGAGCTTTATACATCGGACTTTCCAATACAAAAGTAATCAGTTTTTCCACGCTATTGATGGCCATCGTCAATATCGTACTCGATTATGTCCTGATATTCGGGAAATGGGGATTCCCCAATATGGGAGTCGGTGGAGCTGCATTGGCTTCTGTCTGTGCCGAAATCTCCGCACTTCTCTTCTTCATCGGCTATACACTCGTAAAATTACCGTTGAAAACATATGCCTTATTCTATTTTCACAAACTCGAAGGCTGGTTGATGAAATCCATTCTCCGGCTGGCATTTCCGACTATGCTGCAAAAATTATTTTCTTTCGGAACCTGGTTTATCTTTTTTGCACTTGTCGAGCACATGGGAGAAGGGCCGATCGCCGTATCCGGAATCATTCGGAGCGTTTATATGTTGATTATGATACCGGTATTCGCATTCGGAGCTACGGCAAATACGCTTACAAGCCGCCTCATCGGTGCCGGTAAGCAAAACGAAGTTATCCCGACGATACTCAAAACAATCGGTCAGGGCATGCTGGCCATCCTGCCGATACTACTTTGTTGTTTATTCTTTCCCTCTTTTATATTGTCTGTCTACACAAACGATACGACTTTGGCTGCGGAATCGGTTTCTTCACTTTTCGTTGTTTGCTGTGCAGCAATCACGATGAGTATCGGGATGCCTATGTTTGAAGGCGTCTCCGGCACCGGCAACACCACTAAAGCCTTGTTGCTCGAATTTGTCGTATTGGCAGCCTATACCTTCTCGGTTTGGTTTTTCGCCTCTTATATCAATGCCCGGGTAGAATGGGTCTGGAGCAGCGAATTTATTTACGGTGTATTTATCGGTTTGGTCTCCTACCTATACCTGAAATTCGCACACTGGCAAAAGAAGAAAATTTAAAACATCTGCTTATTTCTTCCGATATAAACCTCCGGAATTGAATTTCAGGGATACTTCATGCGAGGCTCCGAACACATTGGCATCCGTTCCGGTCGATGGTTCATAACAATAAGTAACGGCCAGACAGTCCAGTAACCGCATTTCTCCCTGTACGCCTATTGCCTGTTCTTTCCGCCAAATCAAACCGATTCCGGCCATATTCCGGTAATAGGCAAAAACGCCTAAATCCAGATCACTGTCCCAATCGCTATCGTACACATATAACGCTCTCGGCAAAATATCCCAACGGGATCCCATTCCAATCCGGTATTCCCCATACAAACTTATCCTGGAATACATCCCGTCACCTCCGTCCCGGCACACTCCCCGGTAGCCTGCTCCCAAAGACAATTCCCGGTAATTCCAGGCAACACCTCCGGCAACATAAAACCATTCTTTATTAAAATCTTCCGGCTTTGCACTTCCCAGATTCTCCGGCCAATCGTAACGCACCAATTGCATCCCCGCAGTGAGTCCGAGAGAAAGACGGGAATTTTCCGACAGAGCAAATCCCCGGTCTCCGGTCAATCCGAACTGATAATCTTTCCGGTACCCCGATTTACTATATCCCCCGTTGACACCCGTCCCCCATTTTCCGGGAGTCCACAGCTTGTGTAGCGAAAAACCCATATATTGAGGAGATTCTTCCAGTTTTCCCCATTGATGCCGATACCACAAAGCGGCTGACACACCGGTTTCCCGGTTATAATAAGCAGGATTGATAATTTCCGGACTGGACAATGCCCTTACCGGCACAACATCTTGAGCCATTCCTCCCGTCACCATACCCCAACAACAAAATACACCCCATAATTTCTTCCACATAACCAACATTGATTTACATTTTAAAATACGGGAAGTCCCCCGGTCAGGGACCTCCCGCCTATTATTTGTCATTCACGTCCTAACGTTATCGTCGTCCAGAAATTGACGGCATCACTGGGGTCTGCCAGTTCGATGTATAAAGGTACATTATCATCCGAAGAAGCGAAAGCATCGCTCAAAACAGTCAGCACTACTTGTGCATCCCGGGAGCCTTGCTGCACCGTCATCTGATAAGGCGCATCCATTTGGAAATGAATCCCCAACTTAGCCATATACTGGTTTAAATTCAAAGGAATCGTCATATTTCTGGCAGCGGCCTTATCCAATACATTGGGAATGGTTATTGTAAACTCTTTGTTTCCTTCTCCGGCAGCCAACAAAGCCTCGTATTCGGCATTCGGGTCCAGTATCATCACATAATCCGGACTACGCCCTATTTTCAGCCAGGTTTCTTTCCAGGCCGGATCATACTCAAAAAGCTGAGACGGATTTTTACCTTCCTCCGTCAACGTCAGTTTTACCCGCTCAAAACCGACCTGTGGGAATAAATCACCCCTTACCTCGACTTCAATAGATGCTGAACGTTCTCCGGCCGGTACGAAAAAGGCATGTCCGTATTCCCCCAGTATCTTGAAATCCGTACCTTCTACCAAATCCGTTTCCAACTTGAAAGGTACGACCAAATCCTGCACGGCAGCCTTTGTCATCGACAATAAAGCCAGTGAAACCTTTTTGGGAGCCGTCGCATCGAAATCCAACATCACCTCTCCCACTCCTTGCGGATCACACCAGGGAATCGGTAAAGCGGCCTTACTCACATTCATCTGATAAGAAGCACAGATAGTATTCAAATCAATATCATCGGCTTCCTGCAATTTAGCCGTCACCGTCAAACTTTTTCCGGCCGGCACTTTACTCCAATCTATGCTGAACAATTCGGGAGTAATTTTTTCACTCCCTTTAAAAGCCACTTCGTTTTTCAGTATACCGATAGCAGAACTCAACTCTGCCGGCTCAATGCTTACATCCAGTTTTACCGTAAGGTTCTGTCCGGCCTTCATCCGGTTCATTTGCATCGGAACAGCTACGTTTTCAGCATCACTGATAAAATAATCCGCACTTTGATCCGATGTTTTCTCCAAAAAACCGCCCCTCGGCAATTTCGGTATATATTCATAATCGTTATCATCGTCACAGGCCGATAATCCACAGACGATACCGACGATTAACAAACCATATTTCAATTTATTCATAATTTTCAAAATTTAAAGTTTTACATTACATCCGGTCAGTCTCCAAAATTAAACGCTACCCGGAATGCATACGACCTCGCCCAATCCGGATTTGCCATATAATAGGTAAACTCTAAAGTCTTATCACATGTGGAAATAGCTATCGGCTGATTAACGGCAGCCTGTATCCAATACTCATCACCCGTCGTATCTCCGTCCCAATATACGGTTACCGAAAGCTGTTCTTCCCAGGACATCGTCGGCTTGGCCGGATTCGTAAAGTCGATAACAACTTCTACTTCATTATATTCAGCCTGATCGGCAGTTCCCAGCCATGCATTATAAGCATATTCCAACTGAACGGCAAAAAATATTCCGCTTACATGATATTTGATTTTACCCGGAGCAAGCTCCTCTATCGGCGTAAATGTCGCAGGAAATTCAACCTTATCCCACCAGGGTGTCGTCTCTTTTCCTTTCACTTTACCGGAGAACAGGTTCAATTCCAACGGGCAATCGTCATCTTTTACGATCAGAGTACAAGCATCCCGCTTGCTTCCCGTACCCGGTTGTCCGATCTGTATATCGGCATCGTTCGACGTCAATGTAAATACAATCTGCTGATCGCCGTTTATATCGAGGTTATCATGCAGTTGAACCCGTATGTACTGCGTAAGCTCTCCCGGAGCGAAAGTCAGAGTCTGAGACTCGTTCAGCAATTCGTAATCCTCACCGGCAATCAGGCTCCCGGCATTAATCGTAAAATCCACCTTTACCGGCGTATTTCTTACGGTACTAACCAATTGCACCGGGATCTCAACCGGGTCCGGCTCGCTTTCAACAGCTGTCAGCTCTCCCGATTGAAAAGCAAGAAACCAAGGTCCTTCGTACAAGTGTTCCAATTTACTTTTTTCACAGGAAAACAAAATCCCGGCCAAAGCAAAAATCCAACCTATATTAATTAAAATCTTTTTCATAAACATTCGTTTTAATCATAAAACCTAGATACCACTCAATAACCGATATTTTGCACCATATTACCGTTATTCTTCATCTCATACAATGGAATCGGCAATACAAAACGTTTATCGGGCCATGTCACCAACGGCGTAGCCTTACAACCGGGGCGTACATTATCCTGACCGTTTCTGGACAAATCGAACCAGCGATGTCCTTCAAAAGCCAGTTCTTTCCGGCGTTCCGAAGCAATTGTACTGCCGTCAACAACCCGTAAACCCGAAAGTCCGCGTTTCGCACGCACGGCATTGACATCATTCAACGGTGTATCGCCGATTTGTGAATTATTCTTCTGATTGGCTTCGGCCCTTATCAAATACATTTCAGCCAAACGCAGAATATGAGGATTATTGATTTCAACGTTCCCTGTTCCTTCCCGTCCCGGATATTTATTTACGGTATATTCCCCGTCTTTATTCAAAACAACCAGTTTCGCTCTCACGTCCCCCTCTTCGTAAGATGTCGCCAATTCATTTGCCGCCACCAAATCTCCGTAATACAAGTATACACCACCCGGATTGTTATTTCCTCCGTAAAAATAGTCATCGGTCTTATTGGATTGCAACTCAAAAATCGTTTCCTTCTGTCCTTCCAATGCCCAATATTTTACAAAATCTGCTGCCGGAGTCAATTCATAACGATGTGAACCGATGACTTCCGTTGCCATCGTAGCCGCATCCTGGTTATTCCCCTGATACAAATATACGCGGGCCAGCAATGCCTTGGCTACTTCTGAAGAAGCCCAGAAACAGACTTTCTTCTCCGTCATCAGATCGGCTGCCCGTTTCAAATCCGAAATAACCTGTTCATACACCTTGTGCACGGTACTCCGTGCCGGTTTACCGATTTCAGTCGTCAAAACAACCGGAATACCGGGATGTCCGCCTGCACCGTCAGCCCCCGGCGCCAGTTTTGTATCCGTAAAATGATAAGGATAAGCAAACCAACGGCACAAATCGAAATGTACCATCGCCCGGATAAACAAAGCCTCTCCCAGCAACTGATTTACCTGTGCGTCCGTAGCCCCCTGACGGTCAAACTTATTTGCCTCGATAGCGTTGATCACATTGCAGGCAGCACATATAATGTAATATCCCATACTGTACACACCGTCGGAAGGCCCGTCATTAGATCCCATTGTCAGATTAAACTCCTGAATATAACGTCCGGATGCCTTTACTGACGAAAGCACAACATTGTCTGCCATAACATCCGGAGCCAATATCGAAGACTCACCGTACAAACTCCTGTCCAGCAACGGCGCATACAAACCATTGGTTGCCAGAACCAGTTTATCATAAGTCGAAAGCGCTTTCTCATTAGAAATGGACGTCTTGGGATCCTTATCTATAAAATCGGATGAGCAAGACCATAACAAGGCTATACTCAAGATGATGCCTAATATATTATATACTTTTTTCATAGGTTTTACTTTTTATAGTTCATATCATAAACCAATATTCAGACCGAACACAAAAGAACGGGAATTCGGATAAACATTGGAAGAAGATCCGTAAACACCCACTTCCGGATCCAAAGACCAGACATTGGAATGCGTCCAAAGATTCGTACCTTTAAAATAAATCTGCAAATTATCGATACCGATTTTTCCAATCAGATGCTTCGGGAAATCATAAGAAAGCGTCACATTTTTCAAACGAATATATGAACCGTCTTCCAACCAGCGGGAATTATACCAATCCCGTGATTTCGTCGGATTACCGAGAATCGGCTTCGGAACTTCGGTAATATCCCCCGGTTTTTGCCAACGTTGCAGCTGCCTGCGGCTTAAATTCATACCCAAACCATCGGCTCCGTCTCCTTCCAGATAATAATAATCGTTGAATTTCACCGTATTACCGTAATTGAAATAGAACATACAGGAAAGCGTAATTCCCTTCCAACTGAACGTATTAGTAAATCCACCGTAAAAATCCGGTTCCGGTGTACCCAGGTAAGAATAACGGGCTTTACCATAATCGGAGGTCAACCCGCCGTTTTCATCGTACCACATCGGCATACCGTCGGCCGGGTTTACGCCGGCATAATCAGCCATATACCATTCTGTAAATGCCTTTCCGTGTACCCTTCTTTTCTGATAGTTTCCTTCAAAACGTTCTTCAACTCCCCCCAAACTTAAAATCTCACTGGACGGGAATGTCATATTCAAATCCGAAGTCCATTTAAAATTTCCGTCTTTAAAAATCTGTCCGGAAACCTGAAATTCCAATCCGCGGTTCATAATCGAACCTGTATTTCTCAAAATACTGCTGAAACCGGTTGTATAAGACAATTGTTCTTTCAACAACAAATCCGAAGTCTTTTTCCAGAAATACTCTACCGTACCGCTGATACGATTCAGGAAACCGAAATCTACGGCCAGATTCGTTGTTGCCGACTCTTCCCAGGATAATGTCGGATTAGCCAGTTGGGAAGGCAATAATCCACCGAGTCCCGCATATTTCGTCGAACTGTACAAACCTTTACTTGCATAATCACCAATCGAAGAGTTACCGGTTGTTCCGTAACTCAAGCGTAACTTCAGCATATCGAGGTAATCCGCTTTCATAAAACTTTCTCCGGAAAGTTTCCAGGCTCCTGAAACCGACCAGAAGTTCGCCCATTTATTGTTATCGCCGAAACGGGAAGAACCGTCACGCCGGAAACTGGCAGCCATATAATAACGGCTGTCATAACTATAATTTACCCGTCCGAACATTGAGATAGAAGCATACTCCGTCAATCCTTCATCCACATCGAAATTTGCAGAAGCTGCCTTCAGATAAGGGATATCATCGTTACTTCCGGAACCTGAGGCATATAAGTAATCACTCTTATAAGCCGTAGCCTCATAACCCAACAAAGCCTCTACATTGTGCTTTTCTGCAAACACCTTACTGAAAGTCAATACATTGGAAGATGTCCAACGATAGTATTGCAAATCCTGAACACTAATCGGAGAATCCTCGGACATACCCGTATTCGATTTATCACCGTAACGGGTACGTTCCCGGGTCATCTTGTAATCCATACCGAAAGTCGTCCGGAAGGTCAGCCAGGGGACAATCTGATACTGCAAATAAGAAGTCGAAATTAAGGACTTCGTTTTCTGTCCCAGCTCGCACTCATTCATATAGTTCAACGGATTGTAATTTCCATTGGCATTCCGGGTAAATGTTTCCCGCCACGAGCCGTCCTCATTATAAGGCGAATCATAAGGCAGCAAAGAATAGGCAGCAAAAATAGGATTTTGATAAGCCCAATTCGTCAAGGAATAATTCTGCGACGCATTAGAACCGGATAAGCTGATATTAAAAGAAAAATGCTTATTGATCTCATGATCCAGATTCAGACGGGCAGAAAAACGGGAAAAGTCGGTCCCGATAACGATACCGTCTTGCTTCATGTAAGATACGGAAGCAAAAAAACGAGTTTTCTCATTACCTCCGGATGCAGAAACATCATAAGACTGATACAAAGCGTTACGGGTAACCACATCCCACCAATCCGTATTGGTATTCGCCAGTTCATCCGGCAAATAGTAAGCGCCGTCAGGATCAGTCCAGTCGTATGCATCACTTTTGAAATAATCCCGGGCATTATCGACAGCCTCCCGTTGGAGCATCAGCAACTCGGAAGAACTACAAAGCCCGAACCTCGTATTGGTAGGAGTTGAAAATCCGCGCTCGATATTAGCAGAAATCCGCGTTTTTCCCTGTTTTCCTTTCTTGGTCGTAATCAATACAACTCCATTGGCAGCCTGCGACCCGTAAATAGCTGTCGCCGCAGCGTCCTTTAATATCGTCAAGGATTCGATATCAGCCGGATTCAAAGAAGCCAACGCATTGGAAGAAGAAGCCCAGCCGGAAGTTGATCCCGACATGATAGGCACACCATCGACAACATACAACGGACTCGTTCCTGCATTTACAGAACCGGCTCCCCGAATCTGAATCGTAGCAAAACTACCGGGAGTACCGCTGGCAGACGTTGCAATCACACCTGCAGCATTTCCCTGCAAAGCCTTATCAATACTGGAAACCGTAACGGTTGCCAACTTCTCGGATTTAACCGTAGTCATGGCCCCGGTCAAAGCTTCTTTGCGCTGAACACCGTATCCGACAACAACAACTTCGTCCAAAGCCTGGTTTTCGGCCTCCAACTTTATATCTATCGGACTACTCCCTTCAACCTTTACCTCTCTTGTTTTCATCCCGACGAAAGAAAATAACAACACCTGTCCCTTCTGAGCACTAATGGTATAATATCCCTTAATATCCGTCGTCGTTCCTGTTCCCGTCCCTTTTACTTGAATACCGACACCCGGAAGTGGCTCCCCTGTCGCCTTTTCTGTTACCGTACCGTGAATCGTTAAAGATTGTGCGATACCCGTTTCCATCCCGATTATAATCAGAAAGGAAAGTAGCATGATCAGTTTGTTCATAAAATTTATATTAGGTTAGACAATTGTAGTCAACGTACCAACTCGACAAAGCCTGTGACTTCCTCTTTTTGTCCTGCGGCTTCCCAAGTAAAACGATAATAATAAGTCCCCGCAGCCAATCCCTTCATTTCAAAATCATTCCGGTAATTCTGCCGTTTCAGGATTTCTTTCCGGCGTGGATCCCAAATAGTCAGTTCACTGTCGGCATAACGTTCCGGATTTTCTATCCGGAAAAATTTATCGCCATTACCGGTTAAAACAATCAAAGACGTAATTTCCGGTTTTTCGGAGGTACCCCCTTCTTTCACCTGTATCCAGCGACTTTTGGATAGAACCCACGATTCCCCGGAGCGATCGGTAACCTCTAAAGACACATCATATATTCCGCTTTGCTCATAAATCACCTCCGGATTTTTTTCCGAAGAAGCGGCCGGGGTTCCTCCGGGAAATGACCAACGATAAGTGTTGATTCCGCTATTACTCCACGCGGAAAAACCGAAGCGCACTTGTTCACCTGCATTTACGACCGTTTTATCAGCATAAATTTCCGGATCGATCAGGTTTTGCCCAACCTCTTTCTGACCGGCTTTCAGAGCAATCCCCGGTTCTTCCCGGAAAGCATAACTATGTAATATCACCGAATCCCCGGCAGTACTTACACTCAATTTCAACCAGCCGTACAAGCGCTCGGTCTGATCCGCTCCCGGAAAATACAGCCCGACGTAACCCGTCTTACCTTTCCACTGATTATAAGAAGGAGTATATAAATCATGAATAAAATTATCCGACCCCGTGATCCAGGACAATGTGCCCGGAATCTCATCCCCGCCACTCAGACAACTGACATTACGGGAAAAAGATTCTGTTGCCAAAGCCTTACCATAGGTATCGATACGCAACTTGCCTCCTTCATACACCAGACTATACTTCGAAGAAGGATAAACGGAAGAAAGCTGAAAAAGATGACGTTGTTGCCCGGCGCAAACCACGACATCCGAGACCTCTGTCGTCACGATTTGATAGGGATTCCGGAACCGCAATTCCAGATGCTGGTCATCAATATGCAAAGGTTTATCACAAATATCGCCTGTAAACCGGAGGATAAAAAAAGTATTATCAGCCGAAGAATGATTTACGGCTTGACCGTCGACAAAAACATGCAGCAAAGAGGCACCTGCAACGACTACGCGCACAGATAAACCTTCCGGCAAATGCTGCACCTCATAGGTATCGGCAGACAACTCATCGTTTACCTGCCCCTTCAATGAAGCAAACTTTACATTCAATTCAAAACGGCCCGAAAAAGTACCGTCATTCTTTTTATCTTCAAACAGCATACCCTCACCCACTTCAATAACAGCCTCATCTCCCAGATACAATGTTTTTTTCAGATTCTCTTCCTGCCAAATCGGAAAACGAGCCGGATGCTCCAGCATGGCCAACATCCGTTCCACCTGACCGGTTGTAAAATTAGCATACATATCCGTATAAGTCATAAAGTTTTGCCAATTGGTCTTATTTCCTTCGCAATTCAAATCATACTCATGCAACATATTCTTTTCATGAGGCGGTGTATCGTCGACCTCATCGTTCGGATAAGTACATCCCCCTTCAAACGTATGAGCCAATCCCAGCCAATGCCCGAATTCATGGGTCAGTACCCGACGGAAATTCTCTGTGGTATTTTTACCGATATAAGCACCGTTATACACAACCCGGGCCAGATTACGATCACTCATCCATTCATCCGGATACCAAGCAACACCGGAATTATTCAACACCTGATCCCCATATAAATCCTCCATCACATATACATTCATATAACTGTAATTATCCCAGGCACAAGCAGCAATCTCAGGGTTCTTATTCAAACCTCCGAAACCGCTGTTTTTAGGATAAAAAATGACCCCCGTTGTCGATTTTCCCTCCGGATCCTTTTGGGCCAAACGGAACTCGATATTCAATTCTTTTTTTATCAAATCGAAAGGCGCCGTTATCCGTTGCCAATCTCCATTTAATCCCTGAAAATCTTCATTGGTACGCCTTAAAGCATCCTCAATTAATTCCACGGTTACGCTTTTTCCTAGAAAACTGGTTCCATAAACATGAAAAACGACCGGAATAATGTATTTTTGAGAAGAAGCCCGTGTCTGCATATAAGCTTTGGTCAATAAAGACCCCCGTCCCTGATATCCTTCCGGAATCGACATCGCCATTTCACGGTTCATTTCTGCTGTCCGGCAACCGATATCCGACAAAGGCTCTTCCACAAGCTGTACTTTATTTCTCACTTCATCGTCATGACATGCACACAACAACACCGTAATAACAACAATCGTTAATTTGATCCAAGATTTCATAATTGTTCACTTTTAACCGCAAACAAAAATGAAAATTCTAAAAAAAAATAAACTCAAAAAACAAAATTATCATATATACGTACTCCTGTTTTCACCTCTTTTCTTATATACAATTTTAACAATCACATATTAATAATCAGCTAATTATACATTCGAAATATATACATCTGTTTTTCTTTTTTTGATTTATTTTCATTTTTTTCAATTCCGGACTTGTAATTTTATCTTAAAATAGCACAGACCCTATTAAATTTATATTAACTTAGTTCCCACTAACATAAATCCTATACGGAATGTTATACATCTTCAAGACTTGGGAACAACGTGGATTTCTATAAAAAGCCGGTGCATGGGCAATTGTTTTTGAAAGATGTGTGGCAAACCGATTACAACACACAAGCGTCAGAATTATGGTACCCCAATTTGCATTTATACTATTATTCACATTTTTTTCTGCACAGGAAAAATCCGACACGACCACCATTCGTAAAATCGAAGAAAATCTGGATTTAGCTCAAAATAATTATTACAAAGCGCCCGAATTAGCAGGATATTATGCCAACGAAGCCGTTCGGGAAGCCATAAAAATACAAAACGACTCTCTGGAAATCGAAGCTTTGATCCTTTTAGGTACCAGCTATATTCATCAATCCCGGTTTGATATGGCTCTGGATATTTACTACCAGGCCCTTGATAAAGAAGACCGGTGCAGTCCTGCTACGATAGCTTACTTACATGCATGTCTCGGTAATTCTTACCGTTTACTGCGCAATTTCAAGCGTGCTTCCGAATTTCTGGATAAATCGGCCCTGTATTACAAAGATTTCCCCAACGATCCCAGAGAGTCCTACTACCACAACATCAAAGGATTATTACATTTCGTTCAAAAAGAATACAAGCAAGCAGAAAAAGAATTCAATTATGCCTTACAAATCAACCGCCGGTTTAATAATTCCAAAGCCATTGCGGCAAATCTGAACAATTTGGGTATGCTTCCCGAACATTTCCAGGAAAAAATCAAATTTCTGGAAGAAGCCCTGCAAATCAATCTGGCTGTCAACGCCACCTGGGCGATTGCCGAAAATTACAACAATTTCGGACTACAACATCTATATGCCGGAAAATACAAAAAAGCATTGGATTATCTCGAAAAAGCCCGGGAAAAAGCCAAAACCATCAACGCCCAGGAAATTCTGATGGACAATTTGAATTATTGTGCCCAGATATACCATAAAATCGGAGATATGGCCAATGCCTATGAAAGCCTGCAACAATTACACCAACTGGAAAAACAAATATTCATTACCGACCGGATCAGTAATATCGAAAGAAGAATTGCAGAAAAGAAACTCAAAGAATCTGAACAACAAGTCCGGATCGAACAAAAACAAAATCAACTGCAAACTATACAAAAGCGTTATTTACTGGGAATTTCGGCATTATTACTAACCACACTTTTAATCATTATCTTTCAAGTCAGGGTGCGTCAAAAGATAAAAATACAAAAACTAGCTGTCGAACAGGAATTACACGAAAAAAACAACGCTCTGATCAACTATCAGTTAAACGCCGTTGAAATCGAAAAAAACAATGCTTTTACAGCCTTGGATTATTCCAAAAAATTACTGACCAATCTCTGTTGTTATATCAAAAGCCGGAACGATCTTTTCCAAAAGATCATCACCATGCTGAAAGAAGCAAAAAAAATGCACAATGAAGAATTGAAAACCCAGCTGGAAAAGATAAGCTCGTTTATAGCTCTGTACTTAAAAAGCAACAGTAACTTAAAAGATACGCTTTTACAGATCGAAACGCTGCATTCCGATTTCACGGAACGATTGATGCAAAAACATGGAAATCTGACCAAAGGAGATCAAAAACTGGCTACCTACCTACGCATCGGACTTAGTAACAAAGACATTTCCATATTGACGGATAACCCACCCAATACCATAAATATCGCCCGTTACAGATTACGTCAGCATTTGAATCTGCAACCCAAAGAATCCCTTACCGAATATATCCGGAAAATTTAAAGCCAAATTCTCCGGATTCACGGTATACCATCACATTAAAAAGCTTTCTTTATACGCTCCAGGCCTTCCTGTAAAATAGCCCGGGGACATCCGACATTCATCCGCCGGAAGCCGATGCCTTCTTTACCGAAGGCACTTCCGTCGTTCAAACCGACCCTTGCCTTTTCAGTCAATATACGACCGACCTCCTCATGCCTTAATCCTGTCGGCCGGAAATCCAGCCACAACAAAAAAGAACCTTCTGGCCTCAACATCTTCACATAAGGCAATTCATGCCGGATATACTCATCCGCAAAATCGACATTTCGCCCCAGATATATCCGTAACTCTTCCAGCCATTCCCCTCCTTCCCGATAAGCAGCTTTCAATGTCACATGCCCGAATATATTGCCGACGTCCAAATGCAATGCCAGCATTTCCCGGTTATACTTACCCAATAATTCAGATGAGGAAGATACGATCAAAGAATTCATCATTCCTGCAATATTGAACGTTTTACTCGGAGCCATCGCAGTCAATGTATGAGCCGCAATATCTTCCGACAAGGAAGCCATAACGGTATGTTTAAATCCCGGCAAAGCCAAATCGGCATGAATTTCATCGGATAAAATCAATACACCGTACTTACAACACAAATCTCCCATACGTTTCAATTCCTCCGCACGCCATACCCGTCCCACCGGATTATGAGAATTACACAGTATAAAAAGCTTCACACCCTGTCTGAGCTTATCTTCAAAATCCGCCCAATCCACTTCATAATGCCCGTTTTCCACTACCAGCGAACTACATACCAACTCTCGCCCGTTTTCAGTTACAACAGCAAAAAAAGGCGGATATACGGGAGTTAAGATCAACACCTTGTCCCTCTTCTCAGTAAAAGCCCTTACCGCAACAGATAAGGCCGTAACAATCCCCGGACTGATAGATATCCATTCCGGTTTTACCGGCCAGCCGTAATGCAACGCCACCCAATCGATAAACGCCTGTTTAGCTTCTTCCGACCGGAAAGTATATCCGAAAACACCGTGCCGGCAACAATCCTCTGCTGCCCCGATAATTGCCGGAGCCGTCCGGAAATCCATATCCGCAACCCACATCGGTAATAAATCCGTCCGTCCGAAAGTGCGGTTCAGGTCATCGTATTTCACACAATCCGTTCCCCGGCGATCTATAATTTCATCAAAATTGTATTTCATATACTAATTCCTTTATAAAGAATAACAACGATTTTTAACGGATAAACCACTATGAAATCTCGCTATTTTAGCATTCTGCCTCTTTTATCATAGCCTTTTATGCATTATCTTTACAGCAAATATAAAACAACTAATTCTGAAATGAAAAAATACACCTCACTAATATATATTTGTACGACAGTATCCATTCTGAATATTTTTGCCATTGTATTTTATTCGCAGGCAGCAGGAGGTAATTCAAACCTGTCGGCCGCGACTCCGCATACTGATTTGACTCCCTTAGAGCAAGCCCTCACCGTAGATGTATTTGTCCCGGAAGCCATCAGCTTTGCCGGAGAAGAAGTGCCTCTTCACCGCATCGATGTACAAGAAGCACTGCGTAAAGAATTGATAGTAAACACCTATCTGCATTCACATACCTTACAACTGCTCAAAAATGCCCCCCGTATGTTCGCCCGTATCGAACCGATATTAAAAGAAAACGGAATTCCGGAAGACTTCAAATACCTCGCCGTCATCGAAAGTAACCTCAATCCCTCTGCCGTCTCTCCCGCCGGAGCTGTCGGATTGTGGCAATTTCTGGCATCTACGGGAGAGGAAGCCGGACTGGAAATAAACAGCGAAGTAGACGAGCGATACAATGTAGAAAAAGCAACCCAGGCAGCCAGCAACTACCTGAAAAAAGCATACGAGCGCTTCGGCTCCTGGACAATGGCCGCTGCTGCCTATAATGCGGGAAACTCGATGATCCAGAAACAAATGGACATCCAAAAAGAAAAAAACTACTACGACCTGTTGCTCGGCGAAGAAACCGAAAGATACGTATTCCGGATATTGGCCTTAAAACAAATACTGAACAATCCGAATGTGTACAACTTCGATCCTCCTACAGCCTATCCTATCGAAAAAGTCAAAATCGTCAAAATCAAAAAATCCGTTGCAGATTGGGCCGACTTTGCCAATAAACACGACATCTCCTATAAAACACTCAAACGCTTCAACCCGTGGCTCCGCAAAAATAAACTGAAAAACCCGGCTCACCGGGAATATGAAATACGTATCCCGAAAGACAAAGAAATGTACAGATAAATACAACACCACAGACTCAACAATCCCCTCTCTCTAAAATTAATTTACGATTTTTGATTCACAAAGGTATCCCGGCTTACCGTGATCTTTTGTTTATCCCCTTCTTTTGCCTGAATTTCTCCTAAGGGACTGTTGGCATGTTATTTGCTTATATAGAAAGAAAAAACTACATTAGAGGATCAAATATATAATTATGGAAAAAGTAAGTATTATGTGTGAAAATACGGGGAAGTATTACGATATTGAAATCGGTACGCCCCTTCGGGAAGTCAAAAAAATTATTTTTCCTCAAAATCATAAGTCCATTTTAGGCGCTCTTGTAAATAACCAGCTACAAGACTTACAATACATCATCATGAATCCGAAACAAGTCAATTTCATTGACGTTACGACTTTAGATGGATACAGTATTTACACGCGCTCCCTTATATTCATACTCTACAAAGCCGTACACAGGCTTTTTCCCAAAAAGACATTAATCGCCGAATACAACATATCCAACGGTATATTCTGCCGGATAGCAAATAAAGATGTTGTTTTGAGACCGGAAACAATTGCCGCCATACGGAACAAAATGCAAGAAATTATTGCCGCCGATTATCCCATTATCCGCGAAGAAATGCCGACCGAAGAGGCCATCCGGCTATTTAAAAAAGCCGGCTTAAAAGACAAATGCGAACTTATGGCAACCCGGGGAAGATTGTATACCTCCGTATACTATATCCAAAATACGGCTGATTATTTTTACGGCACATTAGCTCCTTCCACCGGCTGTATGGCTATTTTCGATCTTATACCTTACAAAGACGGGATGTTGCTTCGCTTGCCGAATCGCAATAATCCCCAGGAATTATTGCCGGAAACCCCGCAAACGAAACTATTTCAAATATTCAGTGAATATAAGCGCTGGGGAAAAATTCTCGGCATCTCAGACATCGGTAACCTAAACCGGACCGTAGAAGAAAAATATTCCGGCGCCATCATAAAAATCAGTGAAGCCCTGCATGAAAAGAAAATTTCCCTGATCGCCGATAAAATCAAAAGCCGCAGAAAAAAAGTAAAAGTTATTCTCATTGCAGGTCCGTCTTCCTCCGGCAAAACGACTTTTAGCAAAAGATTGAGTATTCAACTGATGGTCAACGGCATCCGCCCTGTAAACCTGTCCCTCGACAACTACTTTGTCAACCGGGAATATACACCGAAAGACGAAAAGGGTGAATACGATTACGAATCGATAGATGCTTTGGACATCGATACATTTTCCGATAACATTCTCCGCTTGATAAACGGTGAAGAGATCGAAATACCCAAATTTTCATTTGAAACCGGACAACGCTACTACAGCGGAGAGAAACTGAAAATTGCCAAAAATAATGTAATCGTCGTAGAAGGAATACACGGACTTAATCCTAAACTCACCCGCTTACTCCCGGCCGATTCCATATTCAGAATATTTGTGTCGGCATTGACTTCTATCTCTATCGACAACCATAACATCATCAATCCGACGGATAACCGTTTACTCCGACGGATGGTCAGAGATTATAAATACCGGAATTATTCGGCACTTGAAACTCTAAAACGCTGGGAAAGCGTATTGAAAGGTGAGCAAAAACACATCGTCCCTTACCAGGAAGAAGCCGATATCATGTTCAACTCAGCTCTGATATACGAACTCGGTGCTCTTAAACAACAGGCCGAACCTTTATTACGGGAAGTTACAGGACAGCACCCGGAACATTCCAAAGCCCTGCGTTTATTGAAATTTCTCTCCTATATCAAAGCCGTACCTACCCGGGAAATACCCAACACCTCAATCCTGCGGGAATTCTTAGGAGGCAGCAGCTTTAAATATTGAATAAAAAAGGTGTCAAAAAAATTTTGACACCTTTTTTATCTATTCCAATTCAGCAAACGTATTTTCAATAATTCCGATGGCCTCCATCAATTCCACCTTATGAATCACCAGAGGCGGAGCAAAACGAATAATATGTTCATGCGTCGGTTTAGCCAACAGTCCCCGGTCACGCAACTTCAAGCAAACATCCCAGGCCGTCTTTCCGTTTTTCGGCTTAATCACAACAGCATTCAACAATCCTTTCCCCCTCACTTCCTCAATCCGGTCCGAATGAATCGCACTCAGTCTATCCCGGAAAACAATCCCCAGTTTTTCGGCATTTTCGGCCAGCTTCTCATCCCGAACCACTTCCAGAGCCGCAATGGAAACTTTAGCAGCAATCGGATTTCCTCCGAAAGTCGAACCGTGCTCTCCCGGACGAATACACAACATGACTTCATCGTCCGCCAAAACGCAGGATACAGGCATAACACCTCCTCCCAAGGCTTTCCCCAATATCAAGACATCGGGACGTACCCCTTCATGATCGCAAGCCAGTAATTTTCCCGTACGGGCAATTCCCGTCTGTACTTCATCAGCCATAAACAACACGTTATGGGCTTTACACAAATCGAATGCTTTCTTCAAATACCCGGCATCAGGCACAAAAACTCCGGCTTCTCCCTGAATCGGCTCTACCAGAAAACCGGCTACATTCGGATCTTGCAACTCTTTTTCCAATGCCGGAATATCATTGTAGGGAATCTTAATAAAACCGGGGGTAAAAGGACCATAGCCTTCATAAGAATCCGGATCATTCGACAAGGAAACAATCGTAATCGTACGTCCGTGAAAATTTCCGTTACAAACAATAATCTTAGCCTGCCCTTCCGGAATACCTTTCTTCATATAAGCCCACTTCCGGCAAAGCTTTAAAGCAGTCTCGTCGGCTTCAGCCCCGGTATTCATCGGAAGTACCTTATCATAACCGAAATATTTCGTCACAAATTCCTCCCACTCGCCCAGCACATCATTATAAAAAGCCCGGGACGTTAAAGCCAGTTTACGGGCCTGCTCTGTCATTGCCCCTACAATTTTCGGATGACAATGCCCTTGATTGACAGCCGAATATGCTGACAAAAAATCATAGTATCGTTTCCCATCCGTATCCCACACAAAAATTCCTTCACCACGTTCCAATACAACCGGCAGCGGGTGATAATTGTGAGCTCCGTAACGAGCTTCCCTGTCCATGTAATCCTTTGCATTCATAAGTTATATAATTTTTATGAGTTTGTTGGCCCAAATCTGTTCGTAATCGTTTGCAATACGCAATTTGTGAAAAAAAGATTAAAAAACAAAGTCATAAAGATTATAAATTCAATATAGACCAAGGATTTTTATTTTTTCTTCCTCAAAAAACTAAAATACCGATGTAACAATTCCCGAAAAGTATCGAAAGCCTCCTGATAAGAAATACCGACACCCTGAATCGTCTCCGTCGCGTTATAAATAATTTTCTCGTCCGTATGCGAATAGGCTTTCAATTTCAGCGTTCCCTGCTTATTCAATTTAACATCCAAATCAAAATCGCCGGCAATATTATTGCTTCCGGTTGAATTCGAAGTTACATTTTTAGCATTTCCGACATCCATATTACCGTTGGCAGACAAGGTAACCCGATCATTCAGCAATTGGGTCGAAAGAGCCAATTCAATCTCATCCGTCGTGATATTATCTCCGGGACGATAAGAAAAACCGATATCGAAATTATTGCTGATTTTCGACAGCCACCGGGACAACTGGTTCGATACCAACTCCGAAGCCGTCGTCACACCCGCCTGATAACCGGCATTTCTCTCCTCGATATCAGCCGTCGTCATATAGTCCGGAGTGTAAAACTTATTTAAAATCAACAAAGAAAACATCTGTTTATTGATCTCGTCCTGACTGGAAAAAAGACTCTGCACATAACTCTTCGTCTGCGTATCCAAAGTCGGAAAATTGATATCAAACTTCACCAATGGATTAGCAAAATTATCACTTAAATTCAGTACACACTCAACAGGTACCTTTGTCGATTTATCTACGGTAGAACTCGTCGCAGTCAATAACTCATACAACGACGTCTTTAAATTATAAACGGCATTGATATCTACCGTCGCATCATAAGGCGAACCGTTCCAGGCTATACTTCCACCCTGAGTCAGTACAAATTTTTTATTCAACAGATTACTCAACGTAAACAGATAATCCCCTTTTGAAATCTTATAGGCTCCGAACATATTGATTGTCCCATCCTGATCCAACGTTACCTTAATATCGCCGGAACCTCTGGCTTTCAAAATATCCCCGATCGTCGGGTCAAAAACAATCTGTATCTCCAGATTGTCATTCAATTCCAGATTAGCATTCAACTGCATCCCGCCGGTTCCGGTCTGAACCTGCACCTTTTTCCGCGCTTGCTGATTAGGACTTACAAAATGTAAAAAATTACCATTTTCCTCTGTCAACGCCGAGGTCAAAGGCAGATATAAACGTGAATTACTTTCAGGCCGTGCATTTACCGTCAATGCCATAAAACCGTTACGATTATTAATATTCGTAAAGCCACTCATAAATACCTTTCCGTAAAACGAATCGTTTTGACTGTAATCTGTATTGAGAATCAAAAAATTACGGGAGGTAATATTCAACTCGTACTCATCATCCCAAAACCGGTAATATCCCGAACAGAGCGAAGAACGGCCGAGCACGTCTTTTATAGCCAGATCATTGATTATAAAACTGCTCTTATCGACATAAATACTGTCATTTATGAAAAAAGACGTATTGACATCCCGCATCGTCAACAAAACCGAATCCAAAAAAAGATAACCGGAAAAATCCGGATGGGACATCAAACCGGTAAGATTGATTTTACCCGAAATACCTCCCCGGCTGGCAACAAAATAATCCGAAGCATACATACCCAGCCGATCCAATTTGATTTTAGACAAATTTATATTGACGTTCAGGCTATCTGTATCCGGCCGGTAATATCCTTTTACCCGCAAAGGGATTTCCTCTCCGACCTGGTTTTCCGCCCGGATCAGCATACGGCTGCTATCCGCATCCCAGGCCGATAACATCCGCAACGTTCCTAAAGTATCGCGGTTTATCCCCCAATCCTGCACATGTACATCCGAATACAATAAATTATCTTTGTAATAATCCTGCACGATCACCTCTCCTGTTGCAAGACCGAAAACATGAAAGCGATTGTCAAACAACACCCGGTTCAATTCCGACAAATCAAAACGATTCAACCGGAAAGAAAGCGTTTTTTGCGGATTTTCGGAAAGATCTCCGTCTATGGATAAATATTGCCTTCCGTTACCGATCCGGAAATCGTAAATGGAAATTTCCTTATCCAAAGCGATTATCTCCGCTTCCTGTACATTCCACACCTTATCTGCAAGCACAATCACTCCAGGCTGAATATGAACTACCGTCCTGTATTTGTTCTTGTCGATAGGTTCATAGCGAAGAATCATTCCCAATTCACCGCTATACGTTTCACTGCCCCAATTACTCCACAACAATTTATCGAACACCGTATTATCCTTCAAAACCAATTCATTCCGGACATTATACAAACGATAGTCCTGACTGACTTCTAACTGATCTGCCGTACACAACATCCGCAAACAATCTTCATCCCCCGTCAGATCAATCCGGGAATTTTGCAAAATAAAGTCCTTGTACCGGATAGAATCCGAATCGATTCGAAGGTGAATCTTCTTTCCCTTATATCCGAAATCGGAATAAAGTTTGGTTCCCGGAGCAATTTTCAAATCGGGATAAACAGCCGATAAAACCCGATCGGCATCCTTGATGTTTATACTATACCGGAAATCAGCCTTCTCCTCATTCAGATTTTTGTATTTCTGCCATTTATAAGCAGGCAAATAACTGCGGACCAGCTTATCCGTAAACTCAAGAGGACGTATCGACATATAATGTCCCTCGATCTGCATATCCACAATATCCGAAAATAAACTGGTGACATAATACCCGTCATTCAATCGATTCTCGATACTGACATTATCGAGGATAAAGTCACCCTTCTCTCCGGTATAGGTAAAATCCCGGAATGCATAATTCCCGAAACTATCTCCTCCTTTCTTCTTTGCAAAAACAAAGTCAAATCCGGTTTTGACAGCTTCTTTGCCCCCGGTGATCCCCCACCCGAAATCAGCAAGATCATTTACCTCTATCTTGCCCTTGGAACTCAAAAAGAATACTTCTTTCCCCACATCACAGGTCAACATCACCGCACCCCGGATGCTATCGTTATCAAATGAAGAAAGAACATTGATTTTTTCATCGTCCATCGTAAGAAATAAATCGGTATTTTTCAACTTTCCTTTACCGATCTGAATCGTATTCAATTTTCCATTCACATTCAATGCCGTCCGGCCCTCCGCCAATATCCCGTCATACGTACCGGAAATATGCCCTCCTCCCAATACTTCCGTTCCGCTCAGCTTCGCAAAATTCAGGGACGGGAAATTGAACTCCCCGGATATACGGGAACAATCTGTAGAATCAGCCGAAGCACAAGGAATATATCCCAACTTTGCAGTCCCTTTGAATCCGGTCGTACGACTGTCGATCAACAATATAAAATCATCTATCGTTCCCTTAAAATTCCCGGTCAGATCAAATTTATTCCAATGATGCAAGGGTTGTGGCACCGAAAGCTGACATGAAAACCACGGCAAATAAACGGTTTCCAAATCTTTCGGATTCAATTGGGCCTCCCGGATATTTATATCGAAAATCGTATGCCTGAAATCAGGTAAACCGAAAGATTTAAATTCTCCGGTCAATCGGGTTGATTCCCCAAGAGTAAACTCCAATTGATGTCCCTCTATCCGGTTTACGGTATTTGTAATAACCCCTTTACACCCCACCGTATTCTCGATTCCCCGCAATATTCCGTTAAAATAAGCCAGATCGATAAAACTTACCCGGGATTCCCCCAATCGGTAATATTGTTGCATCATAGTCGTAAAATGACGCCAATCCCGGCGACCCGGCACCCAATTGTATTCCAACTTCCGGAGGTCCAGAAAACTCCTCGCCGTATATATCTTTGTATCTGTTATCAATAAATTGGAATCGCAGGCACTGACTGTCGCCTCCATTTTATCGATCACAAAACCGGACTTCTCTTCCAGCCCCAACCCGGTAACACGCATCCCGACCCGACCTCCCGAAAAATCAATATCCGTAATATCGGCATTGACATGAAGACACTCCACATCCGTCCAATTGATACCGTAATCTACCGCCTCATATTCACTCTCCCTATATACAAAACGAGAATCCCGGATCTGAATGCGTTTTAAATCCGCCTGCCAGGGGACAGTAACATCCTCCGCACCTCCAGCTATCCCCTCCTGTTCTTCTTCTGCCGTAATCCGAAGAGCATTCAGAAGAACATCCAGATTCATAACCGACTTCTCCTCCCCCCTCACAATCCATAAATTGAAATAGGCATTTTTCAGTGTAATATCTTTTACGGTAAAACGCTGGGATGTCCATTGAAAAGAATCGATCTTCACCCGTAAATCCTTGCAATACAACAACGTATCCTGTCTGTAATCCTCAACTAAAACATCATTCAACACCAACGATTTTACCGGACGAAAATCCACCCCGCCGATTTTCATCTTTACACCCGTAGTCTGTTCGATACGATAAGTCAGATAATTGACCAACTTTGTCTGTACATACGGACTGTGTAACAAAGCATAAAGAATTAAAATCAACAGTAGAATCCCCGCGACACAATAGAATAATATCCGAAAAACTTTTTTTATATCCGCACAGTTTTAGTTTGCCTACAAAAATATTAATATTGCAGAATATTTGAAAGAGATCGGAAACTAAAGATAAAGTAAAAACCATATATTTACGGCTTTTAACTTTCCTTCTCTGCCGACTCGTAAAAAAACAACCTTATGACAGTTATTCTCGGAATCGAATCATCGTGTGATGATACCTCTGCCGCCATACTAAAAGACGGAATCGTATTATCGAATATTATCGCCAGTCAAAAAGTTCACGAAGCCTACGGAGGTGTGGTTCCGGAACTGGCTTCCAGAGCCCATCAACAAAACATCATTCCGGTCGTATCCGAAGCGATCCGCAAAGCGGAAATTGCAATAAAGGACATCGACGCCATTGCATTTACCCGGGGACCGGGATTACTGGGTTCCTTATTGGTAGGCACATCTTTTGCCAAAGGATTTGCTATTGCAAATCATATACCGATGATCGAAGTAAACCATTTACAAGCGCACATCCTGGCCAATTTCATCAAAGAACCGGGCGTCGAAAGCCGTCACCCCTCCTTTCCGTTCCTTACACTACTCGTATCCGGAGGCAATTCTCAATTAATCGTAGTACACGATTATCTGAGGATGGAAATGATCGGCCAGACAATAGACGATGCCGCAGGAGAAGCATTCGACAAATGCGCAAAAGTAATGGGACTTCCTTATCCGGGCGGACCTGTAATCGACCGTCTGGCAAAAGAAGGCAACCCGGAGCGATTTACGTTCAATAAACCCCAGATTCCGGGTCTGGATTACAGTTTCAGCGGATTAAAAACTTCCTTTCTTTATTTTATCCGCGATGAACTGAAAAAAGATCCCGATTTTATAACGAAAAATCTGAACGACCTTTGTGCTTCCCTGCAAAAAACAATCATCGACATCCTGATGTCTAAATTGAAAAAAGCAGCCAGGCAAACCGGTATCAAACAAATTGCAATCGGCGGAGGCGTATCGGCAAACTCCGGACTGCAAAATGCCGTACATACAGAAGCTGCAAAAGCAGGCTGGGAAGTATTCATCCCCCGCCTCGGCTTTTCCCTCGACAATGCAGGCATGGTAGCCGTCACAGGTTATTATAAATACCTTGCCGGCCAATTCATCGATCTCAAAGCCGTTCCGTTTGCCCGGACAACCCTCGACTGATCTCCGGAAAACGGATTCCTGAAAACCGAATAAAAACTTGTTAGCTTTATTATGAAAATATTAGTTACCTACGACATCCCCCGCGAACCTTTCGTCAATCTGCCGGCAGATTGGGAAATCACCTTTCCGGAAGGTGAAAAGCTTTCAAAAGAGGAAATTATCCGGTTATTGCCGGAATATGATATCTTACTGGCAATCTTCAGCCGTCCGATAGACAAAGACATGCTTGATGCCGGTAAAAAATTACAACTCATCAGCAACTTCGGGGTCGGCTACAACAACATCGACATTCAGTATGCGCGGCAAAAAGGGATTACAGTATGCAATACCCCTCAGTCGGTTTGCAACCCGACAGCAGAACTCTGCATGGCCCTGATGCTTAGTGCCTCCAGAAGAGTTGCCGAGCTGGACCGCAGAATCCGTACAGAAAAAGAAAGCCTTTGGGGAGTCATGAAAAACCTGGGGACAGACCTGTACGGGAAAACCCTAGGTATTATCGGCATGGGACGGATCGGCCAGAATGTCGCCCGCAAAGCAGAGGCTTTCGGAATGAAAATCGTCTATTACAATCGCCATACGGAAATTCCCGGTTTCAAACGTACCGATCTGGATTCATTGTTAAAAGAATCGGATTTTATTTCCCTGCACACACCTTTGAACGACGATTCCCGTCATCTGATCGGTAGCCGGGAATTAGGACTGATGAAAAAATCGGCTTTTATCATCAATACGGCCAGAGGCGCCGTCATAGACGAGGCCGCTTTGACGGAATGCCTGCGCAAACGCACCATACGGGGTGCAGCACTGGATGTATTCGAACGGGAACCCCACATCACGGACGAATTATACGAATTGGACAATGTCGTACTCCTTCCGCATGTAGGTACAGCCACCATCGACGGACGGATTGCCATGGCAGAAGAAGCTCTGACGAATATCCGGAATTTTTTGGAAGGACATCCGACCAATGTCGTTAACTGATTCAAATGTTTTATTCGATTCCTCTCCGCTATCGGAGATATATCTACGCCTTACTCATGATTCTTATTATGGTAGGATGCGCGGAAGGACTGGCCGAACGTGAAATCATTTTCCCCGAAATGGCAGCCCTTGCAATCGGCATGTGGGTAGTCGATAAACGGGTATGGCACTGTAACAAATGGAAAATGCTTCTTGCAATGAGCCTCTGCTCCGTAACGGGAGTCCTCATTGTCCGTTACTCACCTTTTCCCCTATTGGGGAACATTGCTTTGGCCTTTAGTTTTGCGGCCATTCATCTGACTTTATCCCGAACCACCTTGATCCCGCAGGTTTCTGCCATCATCCTGCCTATACTGTTAAAAACAGACAGTTGGGTATATCCGGCCGCAGTAATTATAATGTCACTTATCATTATCCTCGGACAATATCTGATGGAAAAAAAGCAATTACGTACTCCTATCGAATATATTCCGGTAAAAATATACTGGCGTCCGGTTCTCCTTTCGTGGACCTTTCTGCTGTTTACCGTATTATCAGTAGCTTCACTGGCGATATACACAAACAACATTTATTTCATTCTTCCGCCCCTCATTGTCACCTACATCGAATTCGCCCATTCCAAAGCCGGTTTCCGCAACCGCCCGGTCCAGATACTGCTCACGCTATTTGC
Source organism: Culturomica massiliensis (assembly GCF_900091655.1). Lineage (NCBI taxonomy): Bacteria > Pseudomonadati > Bacteroidota > Bacteroidia > Bacteroidales > Odoribacteraceae > Culturomica > Culturomica massiliensis. Next base: position 20,003 of record NZ_LT594619.1, on the reverse strand, counting down.
AGCCTCCTTATTAGGTTCACTCTGCCAATGGTTCGGTTATTATCAATGGCATTTACCCGAATTCCTCATCGCTTTATGTATAATAGGCCCTTTATTCCTCCTATTCGAACTTTCAGGAAAACCTTTTGCTCCCGCAGGAGCCGTCGCTTTAATCCCCCTATTGCTCCCCCCGGAAGACCTGCTTTGGCTCCCCATACAGGTATTCATAGGTGCCAGCCTGTTTATCGGCATTGCAATGCTCTGTTTTCAAAAATGTTATAACTGGACCCGCCCCCAACTCATCGTCTGTTTTCTTCCCGCCTTTATCCGTAACCTTCGCAAACACAAATCTGCCGACGAAAAGATTCCTCCACATTTTTAATATTTTTTCCCGGTTTCTTTGGATTTCATAGAGAATCCCCTATATTTGTACCCGCTAAAGGCAAAAGTTCTTTAAAAAACGGGGAGATACCAAAGTGGCCAACTGGGGCAGACTGTAACTCTGCTGACTTATGTCTTCGTAGGTTCGAATCCTGCTCTCCCCACAAATTTTAAATTGCGGACACAAGGCATCCGATGATTTCGTTTTTCGCAATTCAAAATTTACAAGGTTCCCCTTTACGGATCGACGGGCCACACAAACCTGTCCTGCCACGGGAAATTCTTTGAATAACTTTCACTCAAAGAAAAAACGTAAAGCCGCCTAAAGGGAAAAACCTGCATCACGCGGAAATAGCTCAGTCGATAGAGCACTAGCCTTCCAAGCTGGGGGTCGCGGGTTTGAGTCCCGTTTTCCGCTCTGAATTACAGGTAGTTACGAAAGTGGCTACCTTTTTTCTTTTCCTGTTTTTCGTGGTTTCGAGCCATCTGTTTAAACCGGCAGATACCCATTTTGTGTTTCAATGACGAGCCCAACGACGAGCCTGTTTTAGGGCTATTATATGGGCTCATTTCCGGGTTCAATGGTAACCCGACAGCAAATCCATTTGGAAGCCCACTAACTGTCACGTCCGTGATCCCATTAAAAAAATAATATCTATCTTTAGAATAATTTTATTCTGATAAAAAAGCTCACTTTTCAAGGTGAGCTATAAACAAAAATACAATACTATTTTCTCTTCTTTGAAATGGTTTATTTCTATATTACACGAAGGTAGGATACTCTTGTTTTACATATCCCTGCAAAAGTTTCCCATTTTCTTTTTTATTTCGCTTAATTCCGTCTGCCCCCCATGTGCCCCATTGTTTGAAAAAGAAAGCAGAACCCTGAATCCGGCATTGCTTCTCAATATTTAAAACCCATTCTTCTTTCATAGGACGGGCATTTGTACCACTTTCCCCACCAACGATCACCCAATCAATATTGGTCAGATCCATGCTCCCCAGATCTTCCAATAAAGGTTCGCAAGATAAAAATTTCACTGTTGCAGGAATATCACGTAAATCATCAATTCTGCTTTTTACTTTTGGATTTTCAACGGTGACACCTAGCCAGACGTTAGTGGGCACACGACGGGTCGCAAAATATTGCTTCAATATATCTGCCCTCTTCGTTAAAACCTGATAACGATGCTGTGGAGTATGCTTTATGACTTCAAAAACCTGATCGATAAATTCGAAAGGAATATCTTTATGAAACAAGTCGCTCATCGAATTGACAAAAATTGTTCGCGACTGTTTCCATTTCAATGGTTCATTCAAAGTTTCAGGATGTAAAACCAATTCAAAACCCTCTCTGTATTTTTTTATACCCATTGCTTTCAGACGCAAGGCCATAGTGGCAGCATAACAGTGTCGGCATCCCTCCGAAATCTTCGTACATCCCGTAGTCGGATTCCAGGTACTATCAGTCCATTCAATTTTTGTTGTTTTCATTTTTAGCTACCTTAATAATTTTATCGGAGTTGTGAGACAAATAAAAAGCTCCGCTTTTCCGCTTGTCTCCTCCCTCTACACAAATCCTTCTTTCCTTTTCCAATTTTCTCAAAATATCTACTGTTTTTGAAATACTGATTCCCGATTCCAACGAAAATTTATATATCTCCTGATTTGTTCTGGGAACAGAAAAATAATCCAGTAAATGTTCTTCATAAGATTCCAGTTTTGTCTTGAATGTACTGATTCCGGAAACCTCATCGAATAAATTCATAAACGAACCTTCGTATTGTTTCGTTTCATCTATCTCATGATTAGCTTCTCCATTATTGACATCAATACTCCACGAAGCACTCAGAAATTTTTCCAATCCTAAAGGATGATGCGAACCAAAAATCAAGCCGTAATAATTAGTTACTTTCTTGATAGAGAAACGTCCTAAATAGTAATCACCATTAATTAATGTTTTATAATAGTTATAAACTTTTTCATGACATTCATATGGTTTACTTTCTTCAAACTGTATCTGACTCACTTTTATTTTTTTATTAATGCCTTCATTATCTTTAAATCTCCTGATGGTTGCAGAAGAAATAAAGAACAAAAAATCTGTTCGGGGAGCATCTACTAATTGCCTGAATACACTTTCTGTCACTTGCGATACCCCATATTGATCTATTAATAAAAAAGTAGGGGTATCCTGTTTTATTACTTGATATTCAGCACTGAACAAATTCTGAAAAGCATCATTTTTAACCTCTAAAGAGCAATGATTACAAGCTCCGCATTTTTCTTTAAAAGCCTGTGTCAAAGCTAATAATTTCTCCGCTTTTTTCTTATCATAATCATTTAAAGTTATAAAAATCTTTTTGTTTTTATTCCTTATATCTTCACAATATTGCTTTAAACAATCCATTATAATCAACGGGCTTCCTTTTTCTCCATAAACATCCTGACCTTCACCTGCAAAAAAATCATAAATAAGAATTTTTTCAAATGGTGAACTATGAATGAAAGTTGGTATCCAGGATTCAATGTACTTTCTGAAAAGTAATAATTTTATTTTAGTACTTTCATCAAAGCCTTTTTCAAATAAATCTTTCTTAGCCATTTCGTCGAATGAATATTTCAATTAATCATAATGATTGCAAGATAGATAATTATTAGTTTAAAACATAATTTATAAAAACAAAATACACCATACAAAGGATATGGCATTAATATCCCCCTTCGAAAATTGGATATTTAACAATAATTCTTTTTTTTTGCTGTATAAACAGACGCAAGAGGTGTCTGTATATTTTGAAATATTTTATGTTGCGTTGTATAACATGCATCCTGATCAAGCAAAACTGGTAATCTTGGTGTAGTTGGTAGTGAAGAAGGAACGGTCAGAATGATTGTGAGCAACGTTCATGAATATGGTTCGTATAGGTGTATCATATATACTATACTTATCAGAAAGTGGGCGTTCTCCTTTCGTTCGTTCCGGTATACCAATACCTGCTTGGGCGTTAAGGTGATATAAGTCCCGCTTTCTGTCTTTACAGATGCAAAGACTTTTCTTCCTTTCGCTGAATTAAAATATACAAGAGCTGTGCGAATGAATTTTACAACTTAACAATCTTATAAAATACCTATAGTAAGATACATAAAGTTCAACAACATGAAATATCATTCTATTTACTTGGGATACAATCTCCTATTTTCCTACGTTTTTATAAGCAGAAGGATTAATACCTTCATGCCTTTTAAAGAATTTGGATAAATGGCTTACATCTGTAAAACCAAATTCATCCGCAATTTCTTTCAACTTGATTTCTCCGGTTTCTAATCTGCGCTTGATGAGTTGTAATTGCATCTTTTCGATATATTCTTTATAACTTATCTCGAAATTCCGCTTGAAATAAGTACTGAAATAAGATGGCGAAATATTAAAATGATTAGCAATCATATGGATGGAAATACAGTCACGGTTAGATATATTCTCTTGAATGTATGCTGCTATATGAGCATTAGTTGGAGTTTTCTTTTTTAATTCAATATTTCGGTTCTCAATGTATTCTTTTATCATTCCGAAAATGGAAAGAATATGATAATACACAATAGACGAACGAAGTACGTTAATCGTTGAATTATATAGGATAATATTCTCAAAAATATTCTTCAATATAGTCTGGCAAGGTTCACTCACCGTTATCTTGTCTTCTTTCAGCCATTGAATTTCCATGATGGAAGTTGGAGTTATTTCTCGTGAAAAGGACTTATGGGAGCGGTCATAAGTCTCAAAATAGCTTGAAGTAAATTTAATATAGGTAAAGCGCGTTACAGTTTTTACTGTGAAATAATGGCGGTCACCGGGTGCAAGCAGAAATAAATCCCCTTTTTCATATGGAATTGTAACTTCATTAAAAAAATGGTCCCCACACCCATAATGAATATAGATGATTTCAAAATGATCTTGGGCATGTAATTCGCAAGAATATTCTTCCTCAATTACATCTATAATCTTTAATGATTCAAACTGGCTGCACTTTCTCATAGCGTAAATATACAAAATAATATAATGTGAATACAAGTATTTCAATCCTATTTCCGCCTACCTTTGCAAAATAATCATTAACTAAATAGCAGAAAATGAAAAAGATAACATTATTTCCAATGATTTTAGGTATATTTTTAATTACTTCATGTATGGAAAACAGTAAAAAATCAGACAAAGTAGTCTTCACACAGAATGAAGACAGCACGAGTACCACAGGTTGGCAATCTCATTATGACCGGATGGAAGCAACCGACCTTCCTGATAACGTAATAGACTTAATAGGTAAGCAATGGATGCTGGTGACAGCAGGAAATAAAAGTTCTTATAACACAATGACAGCAGCGTGGGGAGGGGTTGGCTATATGTGGAGCAGACCATCTACTTTTATTGTAGTTCGTGATTCAAGGCATACTTATCAATTTTTGCAACGAGAAGAAAGTTTTACACTCAGTTTTTTTACAGAAGAATATCGGGGAGCACTTCGGATTTGTGGAACAAAATCGGGACGAGATACTGATAAAGTGTCAGAAGCAGGGTTGACCCCATTGGAAACCCCTTCCGGACTAATGAGTTTTGAAGAGGCTCGAATGATTATAGAATGTAAGAAAATGTTCGTTCAAGAGATGGACTATACAAATTTGACTCAACCTTATAAAGAGAAAATTATGGAAGAATCTTATAACAACGAGCCTTCTAAACACCAACTCTTTATTTCAGAAATAATCAATATATGGATAAAGAAATAACAAGCAGATTACGGATAGGGAATTTGTTCCGACAGTATTGCAGGACGGTTCATTTTCATCTATCCTTTTTCTTTATGGGAGTGATTCTTATTTATGCAGTATCGGGCATAACGATGAATCATTTAAAGGATTTTAATCCGAAATACGATATAACTGTAAACAATTATACGGTGAAGGGGACATTCCCTACCTCCCATAAATTTAATAAAAATGAAATAATACAGTTGTTAAAAGAGGTAGGCGAGCAGGATAATTATATCAAACATTTTTATCCGAATAACTCAACGGTAAAAGTTTTCTTGAAAAGTGGTTCATCCTATATTCTTGATACTCAAACAGGAAATGTTGCTTATGAAGGAATAAAGAAAAGACCGGTTTTTTATCAACTCTCATTTCTCCATTATAACCCGGGAACATGGTGGACCTATTTCTCAGACCTATTTGCGGTATGTCTTATATTGATATGTATAAGCGGTATTCTAATGAATAAAGGTAAACGAGGTTTGTTCGGAATAGGGGGAATTGAATTATTGGCAGGTATATTAATCCCTGTGCTGGCTTTAATTTTATAGATAAATTATATAAGTCCCCCGACTTATGTAGTTATTTTGTTATATCATTTAATTTCAGCTTGTTATGTCGGGTAAAATGTATAACTAATTTTGATATAGTACTTAATAAAATGGATGCAAAATTCAAAGGTTCAATTTATGGGATTATTGCAGCAATCAGCTATGGGACAAATCCACTTGGGGCATTATCTCTTTATGAAGCCGGAATAAACGCTAACTCTGTATTATTTTACCGCTTCTTACTTGCAACTTTTTTTCTCGGTGGGTTAATGCTTATACAAAATAAATCGTTCAGGGTTACACGAAAAGAATTAGGAATTTTGGCAGGGTTAGGGATTTTGTTTGCGGCATCTTCGCTGACCCTGTTTCTAAGTTTCCACTACATGGATGCAGGAATAGCGTCTACAATTCTGTTCGTATATCCTGTTATTGTAACTGTCATCATGGCTATTTTCTTTAAAGAAAAAACATCCTTAATTACGGTTTTATCTATTCTTTTGGCTATTGGGGGCATAGGACTGTTATACAAAGGGAATAATGGTAGCGTGTTAAATGCAACGGGAGTATCGCTTGTTATGCTATCCTCCCTTTCTTATGCACTTTATATAGTTGCTGTAAATAAATCCTCTTTAAAAATGTCATCTATAAAGTTAACGTTTTATGTGTTGCTATTTTGTACATTAACTATCATGGTTCAATCATTTTTTGACGGCAACAATCATTTACAGTTACTTACAACCTCTTCTATGTGGATGTTTGCTATAATGCTTGCATTGGTTCCTACTGTTATATCCTTAGTATTTATGGTAATTGCAGTACGCCAAATAGGTTCAACACCTACTGCTATCATGGGCGCGTTGGAACCACTCACCGCGGTGGTTATCGGTGTTACTATATTCAATGAAATATTCACTCTACGGTTGGCTGTTGGCATTATGATGATACTAATAGCTGTAATTCTAATAATAATTGGTAAATCAATTCAAATCAAAACATTAACGGTTGCTATTATTTATATAGGACAAATACTTCATAAACCTTGGCAACCGAAATGAAATTATCTAAATTGTAAATTGATTAAAAGTTTCTATTTTCTATATACGATAATACTCTATCACAACTTTAAAATAGCAAAAACGGGTGTATGATTATTTAAATGCAATTCTTATTACAACGCAAAACATGTTAGAAAAAATGTCAAAGCAGAGATTTCCCGCTTATTATCGGAATACTCGCAGCGCAAAGTTTCCGCATCTGAAATTGTAAAAGCTATTGAAGAATTGGCTAATCATTTAGCCGATTTTAGTATCAACACACAGGATTATAGCGTTTTACTACGCTATTTTTCTTTCGGATTACATAGTGGAAAATAGTTACGAATACGAATTTGACAAAGACGGTTATGTTGCAGTGATGAAAGGCTATAAAACAGAGACCAGCAAAAAAATTTTAGAGGGGACAATTACCGTTGAATACAAATAAGCACTAACCCTTTTTTGCAATATATAAGAGCTGACAAATATATGTTCGTCGGCTCTTTTTTCGTAGTAGAAAAATACGAAAAATCTACTCTTATATACTTTTGGAAAATTTACCACCAACTTATAATCATAATGAAGAACATTGCTATATTTGAAGAACAAAGATATTTACACATCAAATTGTAATAAAATGGAATCCTCAATAGAAAAACAGATTATCAAGGCTAAAATAGAAAAACAGGTCGTTTTATGGTTCAAACGGATATATGTGTTAGCTGGAAATGTATATGCTTGGTTTTGGTTGATAAGAGCAATATTTTTCCAAGAAACATCATTTGAAGACTACTTAATGTGGATGTTTTTAACAGCAGGTTTTTATTGGTTTATTCAAGAGCATCCAGAAATATTTTTCAAAATTCAAGACAAAAAATGATTCAGACTATATAATCACATAATTTTTTATGGTGGTAAAAATTAGAATGATAGGTTATATATAACCAAATTTACCACCAACCAAAAATATATGAGTTTAGGAATACATGAAATTAGTATTTTATTACTCCATTAAGATAGAGAGTAAGTATAACCTTTAAATCGGTCTTGATTAGCTTACTCATCATTCTTCGATTTTAATGCTAAAACGTATATCTGTTTTTCTGAATTATCGTTAAATGCTGCTTCTTCAAAATTTCCAAATTTGTGAATAACATTAAATCCAGCCCATCCCAGATATGAATCCAATTCTTGAGGGAAAAACAATCTCATATCCATATTTTGAACTGAATGAAACTTATCATTTATAAAATAATGCCATTTTATGCGATTAATTTGAGTTGCATTTTCATAAAACATGGTCTGTTTTATCAACACTTTTCTTTCATCGTTGGTTGTATATTCCGCTATTACTTTTTGCTCTTTTTCACCTTTAACAATATACTGAATATTAGGATTAAAGCAATCTAACAGAAAGAAGCCCTCTGCTTTAAGATGATTTTTAACCCTCTTTAGTGTCTTGAATAAATCTTCATTTTTATATAAATGATGAATTGAATTAAACGGCATAAAAATAAGGTCGAATTTTTCTTGCAAGTTCAATGTTCTAATATCCGCTTCAATGAAATTAATTCCTAATCCCACTTCGGAAGCTTTTACCTTTGCTTGCTCAAGCATTGATAAAGTGTAATCTACTCCACAAATATTATATCCATCCTTTGCAATTGGAATCGTAAGCCTGCCAGTGCCACAACAAAGTTCAAGTATTTTAGCATCCTCATTTTTCGGCAACCACTTTTTATAAAACTGCAAATCGGACAGGAAAGTATTTAATCCATCATAAATATTTGCATCGTAAATCAAATCTCCGACCTTATAATCAGTATTCATTTTGCTCTTCATATTTTATACAAAGCTATAAAATTAATTACGAAGCCAATAATCGGTCTGTCATTCCCGCTATTTTGTCTTTACCAAAGCCTTGAAGGCATATTTAATCGTTTCTGTACATGCATCGTGTAAACCTGCCAAAACACATCCGACAGTCAATCTCATTTAGAATAATTTTACACTTATACCACATTATTTCTTTTTAATTTTTACTTTTATCTCTGAATTTTTTACAGTTGAACCAATTTATATCAGGATAATGAAAAAATTCAGGAATTATTTATGGTTTACTCTTTGTTTGTGTATGACGGCAACGGCCGCAACATCACAACGTAAAGTAGAAACAACAGCAGAGAAAGTGATGCTATTTGTCGATGGGGCACAGGTAACCCGTACTAAACAGGTGGAACTCCCGGCCGGAAACTCATCCTTGATATTCACCGGGCTTTCGCCTTATCTCGATGCCCGGAGCATGCAAGTGAGTGCAAAGGGCAAGCTTACAATCACAAATGTTAATCTGCAATATAACTTCCTGGACAGTGTGGCTGTCAGTCGTCAGCAGGAGCACTTACAGCAGACTTTGAAAAAAGTGGAGAAACAACAGGAAGAACGGAAATCAGCTCTCGCCCTAGTGAAAGCCGAGCAGGAAATACTGAAAAACAATTGTACACTGGGCAATAAAAGCAATACTTTGTCAATAGCAACCATCCGGGAAGCAACCGCTTATTTTGCAGAACAGATGAAAGAGCTTACTGCCAAAGAATTGGCTACCCGTAATCAATTGGAAGAACTGACCGAACAGTATCAGCAATTGCTCCGGGAACTGCGCCAGGCAAAGGGTAAAGACATGAAACGTACCGGTGAAATCCTGGTGGGTATTCACGCTCCGGCCGCTTGTACCGCAACATTTACCTTAAGTTATTATGTAAAGAATGCCGGTTGGTTTCCTTCTTACGACATTCGTTCGGAAAGCCTTGCAGAACCGCTTTCCATCATCTATAAAGCCAATATTTTCCAACACACAGGCGAAGAGTGGAAAAACATCGATCTGTCGCTTTCTTCTTCCAGTCCGTCAACGGGGAATGTAGCTCCCCGCTTAGAGTCTTACCGCCTGAATTACGGTTGGGCGGCTCCCAACTACCGCAATGAAATGAATGGAAACAACATATCGGGGATCGTTTCGGATGCCAAAACCAACGAACCTTTAGCCGGTGCTACTGTCAGGATTCCTGGTACTACCGTTGGTTGTACAACAGACATCGACGGCCATTATTCACTTACTATGCCGGAAGGGCAACGCCGGTTGGAATTTGCATACATCGGCTATATTCCACAGACAACTGAAATACGCAGCAATATGCAAAACATCCGACTAAGCCCCGACTCACAAAGTCTTGACGAAGTGGTTGTTACAGGTTATGCTTCTTCTCCCCGGAAAGCGCTGAAAGCTGCGGCAATCGTAGAAGAAGAAGAAGAAGCTGTCGAAAGTATACCAATGGAAGTCAAACCAACCCGGCAAGTGACAGGCTATGAATTCGATATCAAGATACCTTATACGATTCTTTCAAATAACAAACCCGTCGTGGCGGAAATCGGCCGCTATGACCTTCCTGCTTCTTACGTTTACCAATGTACACCGAAGATCGATAAAGACGCCTTTCTGATGGCCCGGCTTACCGACTGGAATAAACTGAACTTGCTGGAAGGAGAAGCCAACATTTATTTTGAGAAAACATTTATCGGCAAGTCGGTACTCGACCTAAGCACTCCCGGAGATACGCTTTCATTTTCCCTGGGACGCGACCACCAGATTGCCGTACAACGGACAAAAGAGCATGAATATACCTCGCGGAAACTAATGGGCTCCTCTCAAACACAGACCATCAGTTGGAAAATATCCGTTCGGAATCATCGTTTGCAGGCAGTTGAACTAACCCTCTGCGATCAGGTACCCGTCTCCGCGAACAGCAGTATTGTGGTGACAGCTGAAGAACTAAGTGGCGGCAAGCTGGATGAAAACACAGGTATCATTACCTGGCCACTGACATTGAAACCCGGCGAACAACGCGATATTATTTTGCGCTACAAGGTGAAATACCCGAAAGACAGGCGATTGGACGTAGAATAAACAGATCATCAATGCCAGATAAACAACAAAAAATAGTATCCTTTTACTCACGGAAGGCGACGAAGAAGTAATGTATTGCTAAAGCGTCGTCCCGTTTGACAAACAAAGCCAAATAGGAATATTTCAATTCATCATGACAATTATAAGATAAGAAATTATTAGTTTAATAATATAATTTATGAAAGCATAATACATACTACAAATAACATATAATTAATACCCCATCTCAAACAATAATTCTATTCCTCTACTGTATAAACAGATACAAACGGTATCTGTGATTTTCATATGTTATTGCGCTCGTGTCTGAATTTATACTTACAAATTTATTTACAATATCGTATTTACAAACACCTTAAACAACACAAGCCAGCCTAAAGCCAATAAAAATAGCAACGTTTTGGACATTTTCGGAAAGTTTTCAGACTTCAGAGTGTTGTCGAAGACAGAAGATTTTCTTTTGCGCCGGGAGCATGCTGAAAAATAGGAGCGACAATCGGACAACTCTCCAACTCTTTGCAGTCACCGCAGGTATTAAATCCTTTTTCATATACACATTTGCGGATTTCACAATAATCGCTGCAATACGCAAATTTCACTCCGTCTGCACGACACCCCATACAATTTATGGTGGCTGCCGTAATCTCCGGTGCATTGTTCATTACACTCCACTTTTGGGCGGTTTTTTCTCTCAGCTCATTGTCATTCCGGACAGTGGCTATGCGGGCATCGCAATTTTCGCAATCTAATCCGCAACAGGCTATCAATCGTTTTATCATTAAGACAAAACTAATTATTTTTTCTATTTATCCTCCCTATAGGCCAATTTTTATTATCTGCTCCCGTTTCCTAAAGGAGTGTAAACACGCTTTACTCTCAGTCATCTGTATTTGCCTTTTCAGCGGATCTTCCGGCCAAAAGGTTATATCGGGAAAAACCTTTCATATCCGGCAACTCATTTTTTAAATTCCGGTTCAGGTTTGCAAAATAAGTCAGATTCGTAAATTACTTATAATACAATTCATATAAAGTGTAAATTGTTTGGCAACTTGATTCGTTATCAGATTTTTTTAATCGTAAATCGTAAATCGTAAATCTAAAATTAAATCGTTCCTTTTTTCGGAACAAACAGCCTGCACATCTCCGCCTGTTCGATGGTAAGTAGCTTTACTTTCCGGGAATTTATCGCATAACAACGCACCAGAGTTATAAAGATATCTTATGGCAATATCCTAAATACGGTCGTATGCCCGACCTTTAATGTAATTTCGAATAATACAATTGCACTTCACAGTGTTTCAACAGTTATTTATCAGATGCCCGACTTTCGATATTCGGCAGCAAGCCTGTAATTATACCCAGCAGAGGCAGCAGGGTACTGATCCGGAAGATGTATTCGATACTGGTTTTATCAGCCAACCAGCCAAAAAAGGCCGAACCGATACCCCCCAATCCGAACATCAACCCGAAAAATACCCCGGCAATCATACCGACTTTTCCCGGCATAAGGTCAGTCGCATAAACCAGAATAGCCGAGAACGCCGACGAGATCACAAGGCCGATAATAATTGCCAGCACAATAGTACAAGTCAGATTAGCATAAGGGAGCAGTAAAGTAAAAGGCGCAGCTCCGAGAATGGAGCCCCAGATGACATATTTCCGTCCGATACGATCTCCCACCGGGCCGCCGATAAACGTCCCTGCCGCGGATGCCGCAAGGAATGCAAAAAGACAGTACTGTGATCCCTGTACCGACATTCCGAATTTATCCATCAGAAAAAAGGTAAAGTAGTTAGTCATGCAAGCGATATAAAAATATTTCGAAAACACCAGCACTCCCAGGATTAAAAGAGCATGCCGGATTTTCCGTTTGGTAAGTCCGTGCACCGGTGTCGCTGTTGCCGCAGCAGATTTACAGGCTACTACTGCCAACTGCCGTTTGTACCAATTCCCGATTTTTACAAGAATAAATATAGCCAGCAACGCAGCCAAGGCAAACCAGCCGATGGAAGCCTGACCGTAAGGAATCACAATTAACGCTGCCAACAACGGTCCCATAGCACTGCCGGCATTTCCTCCGACCTGAAATATAGACTGTGCTAACCCCTTCCGGCCACCCGAAGCCAGTTGTGCCACCCGCGACGACTCGGGATGAAAAACCGAAGAGCCGCAACCGATCAGGCCGACAGCAAGCAAAATCAGACCAAAGCCGAATGCGACGGACAACATAAGCAAGCCGGTTAATGTGAAACACATTCCGACTGCCAGTGAGTAAGGGCGGGGGTGCCGGTCGGCATAGCGACCGGCGAAAGGCTGCAAAAGCGACGAAGTCATCTGAAAAACCAGTGTGATGATACCGATCTGGGCAAAAGTAAAACCGAATTTCTCTTTCAAAAGCGGATAAACCGCCGGGATAACGGACTGCATCATATCGTTAAGCAGATGGGTTATACAGATCATAAACAGGATCGGATAGACGGTTCTGTCCGCCGCAAGCTGGGACAACGGCATAGGTATAGAATTCTTGCTCATAACTACGGCTCCTGTAAAATGATATTGATCGTATGTAAGGCTTCCCGGGCATCTTGGGCTATTATATGCCGAACCAATTGCTTATGCGTAGGCTGGGAAGCCAGGAAACAAGCCGTATCCACATAAATGTGTTCAAATCCTTTCCGCAGATAGATAGCAGCCGACCGGTAAAGCTCGTATAAGATCTCGTTGTGCGTGGCTTTCGCCAAAGCAATATGGAAATTGACATCGGCTTCAATACACGCCTCCAATTGTCCGGCTTCGGCTGTCCTACCCCGCTCGTCAAGAAACCCTTCAATCTTTTCAATGTCCTGCTCCGTACGCCGTTCCGCTGCCCGCCCGGCAATGGCAATTTCCAGTATTTTCCGCACTTCATCCAAATCGTGTATATCAGCACGCCGCAGACGTTGTTCCATCGGCTCATTCGATGCCGTCAGGTTCTCAACAAACGTTCCGGCTCCCTGCTGTACTTTCAGGAACCCCATATTAACCAATATCTTTACAGCTTCACGCACCGTCGAACGACCAACACCGAATATAAGCATTAACTCCGGTTCGGTCGGCAGTTTCTGACCGACAGCAAATTTCCCATCCTTAATTTGATTTTGCAGTTGTTCCGCTAATTCCTCCGCCAGCGACTTTTTCTGAATTACTAAATTTGCATTCTCTTTCATCATATCATCTGATGTTTATGCAAAAGTAATTGTTTATTCCAAAATCGACAAAAGAGTTCTTAAGGATTTACTATAAAAATAACCAGAACAGCAAATCATTTCATTCTATTCAAATGAAAAAGAGAGCTTCGGAATTTGCACTACTCTCCCAAGCCCTCTTTCCGGTTCGGTTCACAAGCCAACAATACGTCAATCGACGACAAAATTTTCCGATTTAAAATCGCTATAATACCTCCCGCAAAATGCCGTAAATTTTAAAACACAATAATCCGGATCGGTAACCCCCTCCTTATAATACATCGTATCACCTTCTTCCCAGATCAGTTCCTTATGTTCACAATCTGTCAGAACGTCCATTGTTCCTTTCAGCATTACCCCTCTGAAAAAACGTCTGTCACAAAAATAAAGACACGAACGGTTGTTCTTTAAATATTGTTGTACACGCATAGAAGAGGTGTTCGTCGTAAAATAAAAAATCCGTATACCTTCCCGTTTCCGGGGAGCTAACATTGCTTTCATATTCGGAAAACCATCCGCATCAACAGAACTTATAAATGCCACTTTTTGATTATCGACAATTCTTCCGACAGTTTTTTCTACATCTTTCATAATATTCTATTTAAATGACTCTGCAAACGTAGGAAAACAGCAGAAAAACAATACCGCAAAAATCAGGGAAGAAACAGCACTTTTCAACGATTTACACGGAGTCGGTATTGCAAAGGCGTCAGATCAGTCTGCTTGCGGAAAAAACGTATAAAATATGAAGAACTTTCAAAATTCAACTGATCTGCTACCTCAGATACAGAAAGAGAGCTATAGGCTAATAATATTTTAGCCTCTTGAATGAGTTTGTTCCGGAGGTAACATTTAGGACTGATTCCCATGCTTTTTTGAACGATCTCATTCAAATAATTGGGAGTAATACATAATTCACCGGCATAATGTGCGGTATCGTGATGAATTTTGAAGTCTCTATCAACCAGATGGATAAAATCATCTGCATACCGGTTCCGAAGCCTGGAAGCAATCACCCATTGTTTCGAATATTCCCGGTTCAACAACGTCAGTATCTCATACAGCAATGCCCGCAAAATGTGTTTATCCTTTGATTGCCCGTTATTTATTTCGGCAATAATATTCTGAATCAAATTCTCTATTCGGGAATAAATACCTACAGCGGTCATTTTAGCAGATGCTCTATCCCTGCTAAAATAAGAAAGATTTTGTATGAAAGAACGGTCATTGAAAAACGAGAGCAAAAATTCCTCCTCAAAGATAAGAGCATACCCTTGCGGAAGGTCACATTTATCCCAGGCCCGGACTTCTCCCGGTTTTGAAAATACAATATCTCCCCGACAAAGAGCATAGCGCTCCCCATCCATAGTCAAATGTCCGGCCCCACTTGTAATAAAAGTAATATCATAATAAGACAGGGTATGCAAAGGATGCTTGTTTATATGCTGCCTGATACTGTCTAATGTGACTACATCTATTAAAAGTTCCTCCCCATATTTCGTTTTATAGAAATTATACCGATAGATAGATTTCACAAGCCTGTTTTTTACAAAGGTAGTACAAACCGAATGCAGAGCCAAATTTATTTAAGTCCTGCAAAGACCGTGCCCATCGGGTAGTAAAAAGAATTCATATCACCATTTCAGGTAAGGATCGTCGCTTTCAGCATTACCGGAATACCTGATATATAAATACAGAGTTCTAACACTCATAAATAAAATTTTGTAATTTCGCCGCCAATGACAGACCGGTATCCGATAAAGGAACCAACCGCTAAAACGGTCCCCTGTTTTGTAAATATTACGTTTGCTGCACATCCGTTCAGACGAAAGCGGAACCCGCATTTTGGAACAAATTCATAACAGGAAATCGTATTATTACAAGGGTCAGAAAAAGATGATTTGATTAAAAAACAGGAATAACGATGAAAAAAAGTCTTATCGCACTGGCATTCGGAACGCTCGGACTTGGAATAGCGGAATTCGTCATGATGGCCATACTGCCCTACGTAGCCAAAGATCTGCACATCAGTATCCCAACCGCAGGGCATTTGATTTCCGCCTATGCGCTCGGCGTCTGTGCCGGAGCTCCCATGTTGACACTTGCCCGAAAACTACCGTTAAAAAAGATACTATTGGGGTTGGTTGCTATCATGATGATAGGAAATATTTGTGCAGCCTTTTCTCCCAATTATGAGTTTATGCTTATCGCCCGGTTTATATCCGGCCTTCCTCATGGAGCCTATTTCGGTGTAGCCTCTATCGTCGCCGAAAAACTAGCCGATAAAGGCAAAGGCTCGGAAGCGGTTTCCATTATGATCGCCGGTATGACGATAGCCAATCTTTTCGGTGTTCCACTGGGAACTTCACTCAGTACGCTGTTGTCCTGGCGTCTCACGTTCCTGCTTGTCGGCATCTGGGGAGTCATCATACTTTACTACATTTGGAAATGGGTGCCACAGGTAGAAGGACTCCCGGATACAGGGTTTAAACGCCAATTCCGTTTCCTGAAAACCACTGCCCCATGGCTCATTCTCGGAGCAACGATGTTCGGTAACGGAGGTGTATTTTGTTGGTACAGTTATATCAACCCGCTTTTGACAAATGTATCGGGATTTTCCGCCGAAAGTATCACATTTCTGATGGTATTGGCCGGATTCGGGATGGTTATCGGTAATCTGACCGGCGGACGACTGGCCGATAAATTTACTCCCGGCCGTACGGCAGCCGCTATGCAATTTATTATTTGCATCACCTTATTGTCCATTTTCTTTGCAGCTTCCGTCAATTGGCTCATGCCCTTACTGATGTGCATCTGCACACTGGGTTTATTCGCCGTTTCCAGTCCTTTACAGGTTTCAATTATCCATTTCTCCAAAGGAGGAGAACTTCTGGGGGCAGCCTGTATTCAGGTAGCCTTTAATCTGGGCAATGCCTTAGGAGCAACCATCGGCGCCTTGCCCCTGCAAGCGGGATTCAGCTACCGGTATCCGGCATTATTAGGCGCTCCCTTTGCCCTATTGGGATTCATCCTATTGATCGTATTCGTCAAAAAATACGAAACGAAAAACGGGTAAAAATATTTTTACAATCCCATGCAATTTAGAACACTTCTAAATAATTAAAACACAAGCCTTATTACTTCCCTCTATAAACCGATCAATAAATAGTATTTGACACAGATTGTTTTAATCGTTAATTTTAAAACAAAAAAGCAAATGAATAAAACGAAATGTATAATTGCTGTATGCAGTTGCGTATTATTTACCTTTTTAGGAAACGGGCAAATTCAAGCCAACGATTACAACAAATGTCAAACACAAAAATCGAAAACCATGAAACAATTTACATTACCTCAATTACCTTATAGTGCCGATGCACTGGCACCCGTGATCAGCAAAGAAACCATCGACTACCATTATGGCAAGCATCTGCAGACCTACATCAACAATCTGAATAAACTCATTGCAGGAACGGAGTTTGAAAATGCCGATTTAGAAACGATTGTCAAAAAATCCGACGGAGCAATTTTCAACAATGCTGCACAAACCTGGAATCATACGATATATTTCAACACGTTCTCTCCGAATGCACGTCAGTACCCTGAAGGAAAATTACGGGCAGCTATCGAAAAAGAATGGGGTTCGTTCGACAATTTCAAAAAGGAATTTACCGCAGCCGGCTCTGCTATTTTCGGTTCCGGCTGGGTATGGCTGGCAAAAACACCTGAAGGTCAATTAGTCATTCTCAAAGAGAGCAATGCAGGTAATCCACTGACCAAAGGCTATACTCCACTGCTCGGTATCGACGTATGGGAACATTCCTATTACCTCGACTACCAGAACAGACGGGCCGATCATCTGGAAGCCCTTTGGACAATCATCGATTGGAAAAGCATTGAATCCAGATTCTAAACGATCTTAACTAAAAAAAATCGCAGATGAAGATATCATCTGCGTTTTTTTTATACCCTCTCCCTTATCCTTATGAAACCTACCCCAATAATCCCCATAAAAGGTGATTTACCGGCATAGCCGGAACCTTTACTTTTGACCGTAGTTTAATTAAAACAATACATGAAATGAAAAAAACTGGAATATTTTACGGTTCAACGACAGGAGTAACAGAATCCATTGCCGAACAAATTGCGTCGAAATTGGGAATTACATCATCGGATGTCCATAACGTCGGAAACACAAGTGCCAATACTATCGAAGATTACGAAGTCCTGATCTTAGGGAGTTCAACCTGGGGAACCGGCGATTTACAGGACGACTGGTATGATTTTCTGGACACACTGGCTGCCTGTAACCTTCATGGCAAGACGATAGCCCTGTTCGGATGCGGAGACGGTTGTGGATTCGGAGGAACATTCTGCGATGCCGTAGGGACAATTTACGAAAAATTACAGGGGTTGGGATGTACATTTACCGGATCGGTAGAAACAGCCGGCTACGGATACGATGCCTCTACAGCTGAAGTGAACAATGGTGAGTTTGTCGGACTGCTGATCGACGAAAACAATGAAGCGGATAAAACCGAAGAACGCATTAAATCCTGGACGGAGGCACTTAAAAAAACTCTTTAATTCCAAACATTTCAATCATGACCGACACCTGCATTTTATCCGGTGATTTAAAAATATTCGTGCATCACATCTACGAGTTTCAAAAAGGAATACGCAGCATGGTACTATGTACACTGGATAAAAAAGACGAAGCATTTGCCCTGCAACGTTTGGAAAAACTGGAGATTGCTTATTTTATACACGTAATCAATCCGTCCCGGATCAATCTGTTTTTCGGAAAAAAAGAATGTATCGGTGTGGTCCGGAGGATTTGTAGCCGTCCGTTGAATAAGCTGAGTCCTGAAGAAGATTTTATTCTGGGTACAATGCTGGGATACAATATTTGCCAACAATGCGATCGTTATATCCAACGCAAAACTTTAAAGAAAATTGCATAAAAACCATAAACTTAAATCTTACACTCCAATTTATGAAAATTCTAAATACGACACCCAACGGCTTACTCCTGTTTTGCCCGAATTGCAAAGCTTACCACCTCGAATTCGGAAATCTCTTTTTCCGTTTTTCGGAAGAAGAAATGAAAGAATTCCGTAAATATATCTCAGCTATTGACGGGCCAAAATACGAAGCTATAAACCACGAAATGCCCAATCGCCGAAAAATATTTTTACGTATGCCCATCAACGGGTTTCATTGTACCCTCAACAATACAGAACTAAAGGAATTACAATATTTAGTCAATAAAACGACAAAACTACCGGACATTTACAATTTATCTGTATTCTATAAACATGATACTTGTCTGAACTAGTTGTTTTTCTCATTTTGCCAACAGCCGCGGAGCAAGCGTTTCCGCGGCTTCTTTTACAATCCTGCCAAACATTTACCCCAAAATCCGCCGGTTCATTTTAAAATTACAATTAAACCCGATAAACTTCACAAATCAAAATTCACATCCGGCTTCTTTATAATCTTTTTTTACCTATATTCGTAAAAGTATTATCAATACTATAACCTCAAAAATTAAAATACCATGAAAAAGTACATTTGCACAGTATGCGACTACATTTATGATCCGGCTATCGGAGATCCGGACAACGGCATTGAACCGGGTACTGCTTTTGAAGACCTGCCCGACGATTGGCTTTGTCCGCTTTGCGGAGTGGGAAAAGAAGAATTCGAACCGGTAAAAGAATAAGGTATAAAAGTAAGTCCTGTACAAAACACATACAGGACTTACTTATTTTTAAATCACCTCCATCTGAATCTATTGAAATAAAACAAAAATTTCTGAGACTCCGGGAGTAAATGGCCGGAACTACGTTACGGCTATTTACAAAAAAAGAGTCCCATCACTGTGACCCCGGGAGTAAATTGCCGGAACTACGTTACGGCTATTTACAAAAAAAAGAGTCCCATTTCTGAGACTCTTTCTTTCAAAATTCGGCACCTACCTACTCTCCCACCCTAAGGGCAGTACCATCGGCGTGAAAGGGCTTAACTTCTCTGTTCGGTATGGGAAGAGGTGGATCCCCTTTGCTAT
>NZ_LT594618.1 GCF_900091655.1 Culturomica massiliensis | reverse complement strand
GAACGGACATCGGGATTGATATTCAGAAATGAGGCGCTCTGGCCCTGTGCCCCAAAGAAAGAGCACAAAAGAAAGGCCAATATGATATTTATTCTTTTCATCATTACAGTTTCACTATGTTATTCTTATATTCTTTACCGTTGTATTTCACTACCACCACATAACTACCGCCCGGCAATTTAGTTACATCTAATTTAGCAGGCTTGAAAGGGGCAATCTCTTTTCCCGTTTCCAGAACAAGTACGCCATTCGTATTATATAATTTGACTTCAATATTTCCTTTTACCTCTTTACCCATCTGGATATTCAATTCATCCCGAACCGGATTCGGATAAAAATCGGCCATACGGGAATCATCCCGAACCAAAATATCAGCTACAATATTAGCTGTAGCGCCTAAATGATCCGTCGCAGTAATCGTCAACTTACCCAACCCGGTTCTGAGAGATTTCAATACCAATTGGTTATTGCTTACACTTATTGAAACCAAACCGTTCGATGAACAAGTTGCTGTATATTTCAGATTTTCACCATCCGGATCCCGGAAATACGTATTAAGATCGATGGTCTGCGTTTCCCCGACTTTCCCAAAATAGAGATTTTCAAAAGTAACAGTCCCGACTATTTCAGGAGTCCGGTTGGGTAATATTTCATAAGGAATTTCAACGGTTTCCGAACTTCCTCCTTCATTGGTTACGATTAACTGAAGCGGAGTTTTCACTCCCGCTGTGATTTCAGGTGCAACAATCGTCACAATCACCGTATTCTCCTCCCGGCCGACAGAAACGCCATCCGGCGTACTTTCCAGGCGATATTCCCAAACCTGATCTTCAGGGTCCGTAACATCAAAATAAATTCTAGCCGTTTCAAAGGCTTTCAATACGATATCCGTAGGATTTCTCCATACAACCACAGGAGCCGCATTTGTGACGGTCTCACCTCCCTCTACCGTATAAGCCGAACGATTCCCGAAACGATCCACACCGACAACCGCAACATAATAACGAGTCTCCGGAATCAAACCTTGTATCCGCACAGACACCTCATCCCCAAGCTTCATACGACTTACATCGATAGATTTTGTCGGTTCAATCCCGCTTAAATCCATGTCGTCAAAAGATTGTGTCTTCACATATATATCATAACGATCCGGCGTTCCGTTATCTTCGTCTGATGTAACACTCCATTTCAAAAGCACGGAAGCAGCCCCCCATGTGATAGCCAAATCCGCTACCGGCTCCGGAGCAATGCCTCTATCCTCCTGAAGAGCCAAAGCTGCATCTATGTATCCGACACCCATTTTTCCTCTATATCCCGCATTATACTGATCTATATCCCGGGTTGCCGCCAAAAGACGTTCTCTTAAATCATTGGGCGTAAATCCGGGATGCCCGACCCCATATTTGGAAACAACCAAAGCCGCAATACCCGATACATGGGGACAGGCCATCGAAGTTCCCTGCATATATATATACTCATTTCCCGGTCCCGTACTGGCAACCATACACTCTTTAGCATAACGTACACCCATCGGTTCTGTCCCGCCGGGGGCCGTAAGATTGATCCAATCCGCAAAATTTGAATACCATGCCTTTCTATAATCCGGAGCCATGGCCGCAACAGACAGCACCGGCCCATAAGCAGCCGGATAAGCTTTATAATCCGAATCTTCATTACCGGCGGCAAAAATAACGATCCCCCCTTTCATCGGCCCCACCTGATTACCGTTTTTATCCGTACCGGCATATTTTATAAAATAATCGATAGCTTCTTTGGTCGCATTATCCATATAGGTCTGTTCCTTATTATCGAAAACAAATCCCCAGCTATTCTGACTGATAACAGCCCCATTATCGGCCCCGTATTTAATCGCCTGTGGAGTACGATTTGTACCGATATCCTCATTCGGGTCATTCGGGTCTGCCTTAAAAATCTGACAAGACATTAATCGCACCCCGTCGTGATTTCCACTTCCTCCGGCAACTCCACATAAGCCTTTCCCGTTATTATTCACAGCAGAAACAGTACCCGCAACATGAGTACCATGGCTATGGGGAATAATCGTCGCTGTATTATCGACAAAATTCCATCCGTAAATATCGTCTACATAATTATTATTATCGTCGTCACGACCTGCCGCTCCATTTTTTTCAGCCTCGTTCACCCACATATTATCCTGCAAATCTTCATGCTCATAATCAATACCACCGTCTACAATAGCAACAATCACTTCCGGCGACCCGGTAGTCACCTTCCAGGCCTCCAACAAATTAATATCGGCACCGGCAACCGCATCCTTCACAGTTCCATCATTTACATAGTGCCATTGCGCCCTCAAAAGAGGATCATTCGGCCTCCCCGGCAAAGCTGCCTCGATCCCGCTTCCGGACATCGTTATCGGTATAGCCCGGCCTACTCCTCCGACCCGCTTGATCTTACGTACCGGATCGACCTTATCGATTTCTGCCAATTCCGACAAATCACCGATAGCCCGGGTAACCGGCTTCGTCTCGTCAAAATAGATATCATACCACAAATGTAAACCGGCCGCTCTCGTTCTGGCTTCAAATTCTCCGGCCGGCGGAAATACCCGCTCGATTTTTGTCGCACCTAAACGGTCTGCCAATTCATCCAATGCCGAAATTCCGGTACGGGTCTTTCCATCCACACTGGTCAAACTTACCCGTTGCTCAGCACTTTCTTTTAACTTGATTCTCACAAGTCCTTTTACTAAATGATTCCCTTCAACAACTTTTTGTTCAGGTATATCCTTATCATTCGAACGATCAATTTTATCCTCGCTACAAGAATATGCGAACAATAAAAATAAAAGAAATAATAGACGGGTATTCATCGTCATAAATTTAATGGTAAAACAAAGTTTAATAGCCTCTCCTGTTTTCAAACCACAATTATACTATTTTAAAATGTAAAAAATAATATTTCCATTCGTTATTTTTGTTTCAATTTAAACAAATAGAGCTATTTTATATTATAATTTAACTAAATACCCTTATCTGAATAGGTTTTTCACATTTCTGAAAACAATATGAAACATCCGGTTTTTAATAAAACAGTGAATATAAATCTAAAAAAATCGCCCGAAAAGCTTTTGTATTATAAACAAAACTTTTCAGACGATTCCCTGATCAAATTCCGCCGTCCTCTAAAATATCCTCCCGGCCTTTTAAAAATTCCATCCGGCAGAGAGACAGAACGTTCCCTTCACCGGCGAATCACTGCCAGCCAGCCAGTAAGCAAAGTTCACTTCTGCTCCGCGGTACATCAGACCGCAACCCAGAGTGGCATAACTCGGACCTGTCTTCTTATCGTCCCCGATGTGATAACCCCCGCGCACCGCTATCAGATCGTTGTAAAGGTATTCGGCCCCAAGACCAACATTAACGCCGCTGTAATCGGAAGGCATCAGACGGTAAGCCAGCTCCGCATGACCCGTCAGACGGTGCCGGTCAGAAAAGGTATGCCAGTAAGCCCCGCCCGCTTTCAGGCAGGCAGGAAGCTCATAGCTGTCGTAACCGTAATCGATCTTTGAACCCAGGTTCGTTACGGAAAGACCCGCATTCCACGACGGCGCATGATACATCGCACCCAGATCCGCTGCAAAGGCCGAACCCTTCTTCGCTCCGG
>NZ_LT594617.1 GCF_900091655.1 Culturomica massiliensis | reverse complement strand
GTCTCCGGCATAAAAGGGAGAGGTCGGAACATAAACCATCTCCAGACCTTGCAGGCTGTATGGTATATCACCCGACTGCAAAGAAGAGGCTGCGACAGGATATTGGGAATTACCCGAAAGCAACCACCGCAAACGCAGACGCACTTCCGAAGGACCCGAGCCCTCCGTCGTCCGGTAAATCATGAGACCCCGGCCCCCGTTCAGAACCTCACAGGCATACCCTTCTTCCGCCGTATGTGCAGAAGCATCCTCAGACCAGAAGATATGATGCCAGCCCTCGATGGGCTTCGTAAGGAACTTCCCGAAAAGATAAACGGCATCGTTATTGTACAGATTACGCCACGAATTAGACCATTTCAACGTTACTTCAATATCCGCCGAGCCTTCGGACACGGACAATAATTTCACGTGATCCAACCGGAGATTATCCCCCCACGCTGTCAGAAAAAACAAGCAAAAGCAAAAACAGATTAATTTCTTCATCCTTATCCGATTACTACACCATAAACGACAAATACAACCTCTACTTACCCATGATTGGGATTTCAAAATTATACTATTTTTTAATAATTTTCAAAAATTAAATTCACACAGATAAGTAATCGTTCAAAATCAATTCTCCATTTCAATACGTTAAATATCTGTATACAAATAGCCTACAAAATAATAAAGAAGTCAATAGACTTAAATCCCCCAACATTATCCGTACATTTCTATTTTATATGCCAGATTTCTCAAAAACCGACCGGCAACACCGGAAATCTTCTACTTATGATAACTACGTTTTAATTTTAAATTGTAGATTATTCTATAAACCGATTCGTTATCAGATTCATTTAATCTAAAATCGTAAATCTAAAATTTAAAATCTATACACGCAGTCCGCACGGCATCAATTTTTTAATGTTATCTTAATCTTACCGTATCCTGTCGAAAGGCGTCCATCAATCGCTTCTCCGCCACCTTTCATCACCGTATTGACAAATTTCAACCCGCTGAAATGCACACTTTGTCCCGTATGGTTTCCGTTGACATCGATAGCATCACAACCGTCGTACCCGCTGATAAAGGAAGAACCGCCACCTCCTCCGGAAGTATATTGCGATCCGCCTCCGTAATAACCGCTTCCGCCTCCTGCAGCACAGGTATTGGCATAAGCTCCGGTACCGAAAGAACCGTAAACGCCGTTATTCACACCGTTGCTTCCTACCTTGTATTGCCCCCCGGCAATCTGACTTCCCCCATAGGAAGTATTATTTACATAGCTTCCACTCCGATTCAACGATGTTCCTCCCGTCAGACCACCGGCATGCCCGGCTGTCGCTGCCGTTCCGCCACAATTGGGCATCGCTCCGCCACCTCCTCCGGCAATCATGATACGACTACGCAATCCCACTGTATTATTCCAGGCTCCTGCCTGTAAACGAATATCCGAAGCACTTCCTCCACGTCCTCCATTATGCCCGCTCCCGGAAAAGGCTCTGCCTCCCCCGTTAAAACCTGTTACAGTAGACATTCCGTTTCCATATTCCCCCACATACAAATAAAAATTCTGCATACCGGAAAATCCCATTTCCCCACTCGTATAACCACCGAATCCTACCGGATTGGACCCTCCACTACCTGCACCGCCGTTGGCTCCCCAACATTCCATTTTATAATCCCCTGTCAAAAGGCAAACGGTCTGATAATTCCCCGTATAATTAAAAATACGTTCCTCTTTCATCTCCTTTTTCCATTCCACATCTGGACAATCTTCACATACAAGCCCCACTGTGATACGGCATATTGTATCCGTTTTTCCGCTCATGATCCCCGTTTCCCGGTCAATCCGATTCCCTCCGACATCGCTGTATATCTTCCACCTCCATACATCCCGCCCTCCCCAGGCGTGAGTCACCGCATATTGATCCCCCGTATTATAAGCAAACACCTCCGTTCCTTCAGGAAAAGGATCAACGGTACGCGGAACAGCCAACACTTCCAGCTTTTGCCGGTATTCACATGCTCCGGCTACCCGTATACGCAATTCTATATTGTATTTTCCGCTGGGAAGCTCGCGGCCTGTCCGGAAATCATCAGTAGATAGCTCATAATGACTCCGGGTCGCGGAAGACGAAAAAGGCTGTAGCTTTTTCCCGTTATCCGCTTCGTACCAATCAAATACCGACGCTAAAGGAGTCGCCACCTCAAAACCGACCGACGCTTTACAGGGAATCAGCGTATCCCTCAACCGACTTACCCGGTATCCATGTCCCACAACCAAACCGACAACTCCACTCTCTCCCATGGCCGAAGAAGAATAGAAAAAACGCTTGTACAAATATTTTCCCACCACCATCGCAGGTGTCTCCTCCTGCAAACCTGTTATTTTAAGATCCCGGCCACTGCCGTTTTTTACATTCCTCCATGTCACTCCGTCATCCCGGCTCATCATCCACGCATACTGATAAACCACACCTTCCCCCAAAGGCAAATCCCCCCGGATCGTATATACCGCTCCGCCGCACACCGTATCGTAAGGAATAATCGTCCCCGACTGACGCCCGCTCTCCAGGGTTAACACGGAAGGAAAAGAAACCGGTTCCTGCGTAATCCCCAACCGTAAACCCACCGTTGCCTTACGATCCGAAAAATCAGAAAAGTAATCCACTGCCATACTACGATCCGAGACCGAAAGACAAGACAAGGGTG
>NZ_LT594616.1 GCF_900091655.1 Culturomica massiliensis | reverse complement strand
CGTAAACACGATAAATTACTTTCTCGTTCTGAATCAATACTACTTCACTATCAGCCTGCTTCGTTTCCAATTCAAAATAAACACCGGTTGAAGGATTATAGAAATACAGTATTCCAGGAGCATACATACCCTCATAACGAATGGCAGGAGATAATCCAGTGGCCCGATCTCGCCATAAAGAAGAACCGGGAAACGGTTTATTTAACAAAGATTTACTATCATCCCCGATATAACCACACAACCAATCTGAAAAGCCGCGGATACGAGGTAAAGTTCCAGTAATTATTTTTTCTATCCATTTCTTATTTTTTTTATCATATATAAAAAGAGGAACACTACCTAATTTATTTATGCCATACCGTTCATTACCACTTACCAAAAAGTAATTATTATTATTAACACAAATCAGTTGTCTTGCATAAGTTTCAAATCTGAATTTTTCAGGTAATTCATAGGGAAAACAAGGACGCTTAGAACGATCGCCCGTCACTAAAATTTCCAAATAACCATCTTCTTTCCGGCTATAACTTAATATATAATCAGAACCAACAACTTCCCCGCCAATATATCCTGTCAAATAAATATTTTTATACAACTGTAAATCAACACTATCACTATATTTTAAATTATTGATTTCATAGCTATTATATAAGCGGCTATCTGATTCCTGGCCTATTAAATCAAATACCACTAATGAAACATCTGATAGCTTCAACAAATAGTTATTAGCATAATCTACTATACCATAGCCAGTTTTTCCCACTGATACTCGTTTCAATTCCATACTATTAGTATTAAACACAAAAAGACTATCATAAGGTTGTTCCTGTCGCCAGCTATTACTTTTCATCAAAGTAAAATAACCTAACTCCACATACATCTTAATATTGCTTAACTGCTCTTCTGATCCGCACAACTGGAGATGCCGGA
>NZ_LT594615.1 GCF_900091655.1 Culturomica massiliensis | reverse complement strand
ACCGTGCCCACAACCGCAAACATAAAAAACAATATCTTTACTAACCGATTCATCATCTCCCCTTTATCATTTTACGCTACTACCGTTTTATTAATCCTTAACACAACGAACACTGAAATAAAAATTAGTCCGGATAGCTGTCCGGGCATTTAGATTATATCCGGCATCCAGTGTCCAATCGACACTTCCCGCCAAAAAATAATGATACTCACTTCCGCAAAATATGGAATTCAAATATCCGTAATTATGCCCGCTCCATGCCGTGACCACATTCGTGAATAAGGTATTGCTCACCCTGTCGAAACGCACGTAATAAGGCATCGTCAAAGTACCGTAATCCCCGCTTCCCCCATGAGCCGTGATCCACACCTGCGGCTTATTTGTTGACGTCCACCACCAAGCCTGATCCTCTATATCGTTATATCCGTTTCTGGCATTAAAACCACCATAAGTGCCATCGTAACTGGCATTTAAATTATACGTCCAAAAAAATCCTCCTCCCGGCAATCCCGCAAATCCGTCCTCATTCGTCCCGATCTGACCCTCTGCCGTCACCGGACGCCAGTAATTCAGCGTACTCTTCAATCCCCGGCCGTTACCCTCTACATTCACCTCTCCTCCCGTAGACTGCAACATTGCCACCCACTCGTCATTCGTCGGCAAATGCCAGCCCGTAGGACAAATACCCTGCACACCGGCCGTAGCATCGTTCTGTGTCGCTGCCAGCCAGTTATACAAACGTCCGTAAGTGTCACAATTCGATTCCGCATCACCGTAACACTTCACCGCCCCCGACTGACCCGACGCCAGCGTACGGTTCAGGTTATCGGCAAACCAGCACTTACCCCCGATCTCCACCGTACGGTAACGCTTCTTGCTCGCGATACCCTCCTC
>NZ_LT594614.1 GCF_900091655.1 Culturomica massiliensis | reverse complement strand
AAATTTAAAATCCTTATAAAACTCCTCTAAATCGTAAATCATAAATCGTAAATATTTCTCTCTATTCCAACTCTATCGGATTATAAGGAAGTATTTTAGTCACCATTTTTTCGCCTTTCGGTACCGTCACAAGACCGGAATTACCGATAACGGCATTCGGATTATTCATCGCTGCTTTTTCCGCCTGCCGGAATTTTTCACGGGTCGTTTCAATATCTTTTTTCCCCTTACTTAAATAGATGGGACTTTTCCAACCGACCCTGTAAAGGGCTGTACATTCAAAAGAATAATCCCGGTCCGCATCTTCCACTTTCAGGATCAGTCCCGACAAGCCGTTAAACTTCCAGGGACCGTTCGATAACGGAATATCCGGAGCATACCAGGCCGTATAATAACGCCCCCGGAACAAACAGGTGGCTTTTTTACACAAATACCCTAATACAGTCAACGTATCCGGCGAAAAGTTCCAGTCAAACACCGGTTCCGGTTCTGTATAAATATATCGATTCAATAAAACCGGGATTTGAACCCAATACTGCCCTTTTGGATAATTTTTTATCACAACATTTCTATTTCCTGCCTTTTTAGTCCTGATTCTAATTCTATTCATAATATCAGATATATTCAACTCCAGTTGTTTAATTTCTTCAGACATGATAGAATCACTAACCAAATAGGTATAATTGGAATATTTCGACACTTGTTTTCCGATTTGTAATACCATATCCGATTTTGTCAATTCTTCCGGAAATAGTTTATCTTTCCGAATTAACTGGCGATAATGTACATTCAAATACGCACAATCCAAGGTATCACGAGGAGACAATTTACGAGGAACACTTTCAATATCACCACCAATTACAATTGTTTGCGAGAACAAAGAAAAATATACAAAAAAGAAAAATAGTATCAAGTAAACACATTTCATCACATTAAAAACTTAAAAAGGGAATTTCAAAAAACAAAAATTCCTTCAGATTAATTAACAATTCTTCTGTCCTAAAGCTTCCGCTAACTCAAATATTTCGTCCCAATTATCGTAATAAGAACTATCACTATAAATGATCTTACCACAACTTAATTGAAAATACATCGGAGCTGCCACAACAGCTAACGTCAAAAAACACGCACCTACGAAAGCTATCATTCTCTTTTTCATAACTCATAAAGTTTAAGAAGCTGTTTTGAAAGATCATAAATCAACAACCGCTCTTTTTCTGGGGTAGCCTGTGTGTTAATCTAAAATTTAAAATCCTTATAAAACTCCTCTAAATCATAAATCGTAAATCGTAAATATTTCTCTCTATTCCAACTCTATCGGATTATAGGGAAGTTTTTTCGTTACTATTTTCTCGCCTTTCGGTACCGTTACAAGACCGGAATTACCGATAACGGCATTCGGATTATTCATCGCTGCTTTTTCCGCCTGCCGGAATTTTTCTCGGGTTGTTTCAATATCTTGCTTACTTTTACTTAAATAAATGGGACTTTTCCAATCAACCCGGTATAGAGCCGTACATTCAAAAGAATAATCCCGGTCCGCATCTTCCACTTTCAGGATTAGTCCCGGCAAGCCGTTAAACTTCCAGGGACCGTTCGATAACGGTATATCCGGAGCATACCAGGCTGTATAATAACGCCCCCGGAACAAACAGGTGGCTTTTTTACACAAATACCCTAATACAGTCAACGTATCCGGCGAAAAGTTCCAGTCAAACACCGGTTCCTTTTCCGTGTAAATATAGCTATTCAATAAAACTGGTATTTGCACCCAATATTGTCCCTTTGGATAATTTTTCATTACAATACTTCTATCTCCTGCTTTTTTTAACCGAATTAAAGCTCGATTCATAATTTCAACAGCATGTACTTCCGGTTGCAGTAATTCTTCTGATATAATAGAATCATTAACCAAAAATCTATAATTGGCATATTTTGATACTTGTCTACCGATTTGCAGTACCATATCCGATTCTGTTAATTCTCCGGGAAATAGTTTATCTTTTCGAATTAATTGACGATAATGTATATTTAAATTTGTATAATCCAAGGTATCCCGAGGTTCCAAATTACGTGGAATATCCCCTTTGTTATTTAAAAATACAACCTTTTGTCCTAATGCAAAAAAATGTAATAAAAAGAAACATGCAATCAAGCCAGTATATCTCATCATATCAAAAGTTTAAAAGGGAGTTTCGGAAATATACCCCAAACTCCCTCAAATTAATCAACAATTCAAGTTATCAAGATCAATAAGTAATTTTA
This sequence comes from Culturomica massiliensis, assembly GCF_900091655.1. Classification (NCBI taxonomy): domain Bacteria; kingdom Pseudomonadati; phylum Bacteroidota; class Bacteroidia; order Bacteroidales; family Odoribacteraceae; genus Culturomica; species Culturomica massiliensis. The sequence goes on along the minus strand of NZ_LT594614.1, from coordinate 340 downwards.
TCATTTCATCGAAATTATCGTAATAAGAACTATCACTATAAATAATCTTCCCACAACTTAATTGAAAATACATCGGAATTGCCACAACAGCTAACGTCAAAAAACACGCACTTACGAAAGCAATCATTCTCTTTTTCATAACTCATAAAGTTTAAGAAGCTGTTTTGAAAGATCATAAATCAACAACCGCTCTTTTTCTGGGGCAGCCTGTGCGTTAATCTAAAATTTAAAATCCTTATAAAACTCCTCTAAATCGTAAATCATAAATCGTAAATATTTCTCTCTATTCCAACTCTATCGGATTATAGGGAAGTATTTTCGTTACTATTTTCTCGCCTTT
>NZ_LT594613.1 GCF_900091655.1 Culturomica massiliensis | reverse complement strand
CGTATTCCCACCAAATTGATTTTTTGGGATGAAGAGGGACAAGGTGATACCTGTGATCACGGTTCACGACCCTTCTGTCGATCCTGATAAAGTGATTTTTAAAACCCGGTCGGGTACAGAATTCAAGCGGGAAAAGTTTGACAAGACCACGGGGAGGTATGTTTTAAATCTGGTGGGGGGTAATGCGAACGACGGTCAGGAGCTTTATGCGCTTTACCCGAAACCGGGTGGCGGTTATTATAATCTGGGTAAATTGCTTATCGTGAGCTACCCGTCATATCGGATAAAGGTAAAGATCGTCCCGGTGGCTAATGATCTGGATGAGTTTGAGGCTTTGCGCGGGGAGTTGGAGAAAATATACAGTCGTGTCGGTATAGAATGCGTAGTCGAAAAAATGCCTGTGTTTGCTTACAGTTCTCCTTTGCTTTTTGCGGACAAGAGCGGTGTTTTCAGTGCTTATACCGATGAAATGAAAAAGCTTCAGGGTGCTTACGTTGAAAACTACGGAATCGATCCGGATGCGAGCTACCTTTTCGTCCTTTTATACAGCGGTCAGGGGGATGACCGTAACTACACGGGTTTTATGCCTTTAAACAAGCAGTTCGGTTATTTGTTCCGCCGTGATTTCGGCAGTTTTGAAGAATTTGCCGTTGCGGCAGCTCATGAACTGGCTCACGGCCGTTTGTCGTTGCGCCATCCTTTCGATAAGTCTTTGGGCTTGCCCGAAGGCAGCGTAGCGGATAACCTGATGGACTACCGCCACGGGCGGGAGTTGGCTAAATGGCAGTGGGACGTGATCCACGACCCGGGTATAGTGTTGCGGGTGTTTGAACGGGATGAGGATGCGGCGATACAGCAAAATCAGGATACAACAAATCAGCAAATAAAGATAGAAATGTATAATGATGGGAAAAAATTTGAAAAAGGCAGTTATCAATTGATTTCTGCCCATCCTCAAATGCCCGAATTGTCTTTTAAAGTTACTGATAATTCGGATAATAGTGATAAAGTGAAATTCCAGTTAAAAATAGAATATAGAAGAGATAACCGTAGTGATGAAGATTATTTTCCGGAGAAGGACAAGTTTGCAGAAATTGATGCCGGAAGCTCCTGGGTAGTGGATTGGCAAGATAAGATCAGAGGTGGTAAAGCAACTTTATTTTGTCATACAGATGATAATAAAGATACTTTGGTTTTTTATATTCGTGGAACCAATCCGACAGAACAGGAAATAAAGAATTTTTTGCTTCAGGAAGGTTATTCAACAGAAACCTGGTTTTTGACGCGTTTGATTCGTCAGGAATCTCAGTATCGTCAATTTAATCCTGGAACGAAATATGGCAGTGCGTGGACAAGCAGCGTTGGTTGTCCCAA
>NZ_LT594612.1 GCF_900091655.1 Culturomica massiliensis | reverse complement strand
TTCGAATCAATATCCGGATAAATATTATCCATTGGGAGAGAGTTTTATGGGATTTCTTTTTTTGGATATCACCATAGAGAATCATAGTGATAGTGTTGTGCGTATTTTTATGCGTGAATATCCGGAACTGTTTAACATTCCTAGCAGGCATCCTTCCCGCTTGAACGGAGCTTATGGCATATATCAGGGTGATACGCTTGAAATGGAAACTTATCGTATTTTAAATATTCCTCCCCATAGTTTTGAAACGCGTCAGTTTATGTATGGAAACGCTTGGCTGGAGTATCTTTATAACAGAGGCAATTACTCTACGATTCCTAATTTTATGGAAACGCTTTTTCGTAACAGTCATTTTTATTTTGTTATAAATGAACGTTACGTTCGTAAATTGGAACCTTCTCCCGATTTGAATATTGATTTTCTGGGTCGTCCAAATGAAGATGGGGAATGGATACATATAGCTCCTCGTCGTAAAGGGATATTGCATGATAAACAATAGGTCATTTTTAATCTATTCCCGGCAGAATTTCTGCCGGGATTTTTTAATCTATATATTTTGGGGGTCTTTTCAAATAAATTTGAATTTTGAATATAATCTTCTACATTTGTTACACAATGTCAGGGAAGGTGGTACGATTATAGCTGGTTATGAATACAGTTACGGCGGAGTTAAGTTAAAGGTATGGGGCAGTGACGGCAACGGTTATGCTTATGTGGGGAAGTCTGGTTTACGGGTAGTTCTTTTGTTTTTGAATGCGGTCTTTTCAGTGAGGGAGTGGTGAGCGGCAGCAGTATCTGTTATCATCTGAAAGATCATCTGGGCAGCATCCGTGCGATTGTAGACGGCAACGGTCGTTTACTGGAAGAAAACGATTATTATGCCTTCGGTCAGCGGTATCCCCGCAGCGAACAGGCACAGTCTTCCGCAAACCGTTTTAAATACAACGGCAAGGAATTACAGACGGTCGGCGGCCTGGGCTATCTGGACTACGGCGCCCGTATGTACGACCAGTCCTTAGGCCGGTGGTTTACGACGGACCCCTTGTCTGAAAAGTATTACGGTTTGAGTCCGTATGTATATTGTGGGAATAATCCGTTGAGATATGTTGATCCGGATGGGAGAGCGGCAAGTCCGTATTATGATAGTGATGGATTTTTTTTAGGGACAGATGAGGAAGGATTTCGTGGAACAGTACGTATTGTCACAGGCCGAACAGCCGCTTCTAAGAGTAAGGAACGACTTAGTCCTCAGAATAGTAAGCCTTTGGAAAAGGTTTCTCTTTCGGCTAAATCCTATTCCCGTATATATAC
>NZ_LT594611.1 GCF_900091655.1 Culturomica massiliensis | reverse complement strand
TACAAGTCAATACATTATAAAACAATTAGTTACTAACAAAATAATACATGATTGTTAATAACTGGTATGTTTTTTTTGATTTCCAAAATTGGAGGGACTGTTCTTCCGAACATGACTGGGACGGACTCACTGTGTAATTTCTGATCTACGGTTTTAAATCAAATCACGCGAATCACGCGGACTTCGCTGAGAAATTTCAAAGGGAAATAAAGGGTTATCTATCCGGATTAAGTCTGGTCATAAAATGAATGGTATACAACCATAAATCAAAAAGAATCAATAGTGTACCGAAAAGTGTGTATTTTCTTTTTTTCATTTGTCTGAGTTCCGCCATGACCTGCTTTTTATCCCTGAGCTTGACTTTACCCGCGATATTCCTTTTCAGGTATATGGTACATAAGTACATAGTTGCAGATCCGCTTTTGCGGAAAGTGTCGGCCAGTGTGTTTTCGATGCCACATCGTTCGTAGCATACCAGCAGGTCAACCGTGCCGCCTTCTCGGTAATGGAAGGCTTGAGAACTTAATTGCCAGATACTTTCTTCTTTGCTCTTTGCAAAAGGAATACAGTCAAGACCATTATTAAAAGGAATAGCCCTCCTATCTTACGTAGCCAATCAGGAGATTGACCTCCAGCTACGTCAATGTAAATTTCAGAGCAAAAAGCTATTGCAAAAAGAAAAATTGTACATAGAGCTATCAAATTAAGAGCCTTTATCTTTGCTGTAGCATCTTTGGCTTTAGAAAACTTGATAAAACTAAAAATCAAAACGTCTACGAAGATGCCTCCAACAACACCTGCAACAATTGCTGGGAGTATATTTTCCATATTTTTAAGCTGTTTTCTTCATTAGACACAAAATTACTCAAAAAATTTCATAACTGCCGTTTTTTCGATAGTGTTTCATTTATATACAAAAAAAGAGTCCCATCACTGAGACTCCGGGGATAAATTGCCTACACTACGTTACGGCTATTTACAAAAAAAGAGTCCCATTTCTGAGACTCTTTCTTTCAAAATTCGGCACCTACCTACTCTCCCACCCTAAGGGCAGTACCATCGGCGTGAAAGGGCTTAACTTCTCTGTTCGGTATGGGAAGAGGTGGA